>JANJUH010000026.1 GCA_024710675.1 Lysobacterales bacterium | reverse complement strand
GCGCATCCTGGCGCAGGCGCTCGATGATGGTGTCACGCGCGTCCTCGAAGGGAACCGTGCCCTCCGGCTTCAGCTCGAGCAACTGGATCAGGTGGTAACCGAACTGGGATTTGACGGGGGCACTGAGCTGCCCGGGCTTTTCGAGCGCGAGAGCGGCGGCGGCAAAGGCCGGATCGAACTGTGACTCGCCCTCGGGCACCGTGTAAATGCCGCCATTGAGACCACGGCCCGGATCGTCGGAATGCGCGAAGACCGCATCGGCGAATACTTTCTGATCGGCACCGGCGAGTGTGACAGCCAGCGCATCGATCTTCGCCTTGGCCTCGGCGTCGCTGCGCTTGCTGGTATCGATGAGGATGTGCCGGACCATGGCCTCGCGGCTGCGTACCATTTCCGACTTGTGGGTCAGGTAGTGCTCGCGCGCCAGGCGATCGAAATCGCCACGGATGCGCTCCTCACGGATTCGGTCGAGCTGATGAACGCTCAGCACTTCGTCCGTGAGTTGCTGGATGCGGGCCTGGATCACCGGATCCGCAAGCGCCTGCTCGCGATCCACCTTTTGCGCCAACTGCCGGGTGATCAGCAGGTTTTCTACGACATTACCGAGCGCCTTGGCATCGGCGAGCACGGACTGCCGGGACTTGTCGTCCAGAATCGTCAGCTTCGCTTCGAGATCGGCCAGGGTCACGGTGGCCCCGCCGCGGCTGGCGAGCGGGCAGTCCGGGGTCGCACAGGCTGCCAAGGCCGGATGAGCGGATGCGAGCAGGACGAGAAAGACCAAAAACTTGACGAGCGTGCGCACGAGGACTCCTTGTCTGGCCGCCAGCGCGATCCTGCGTGGCGACGATGAGGCGGTAGCGCGATGGGACTGCATCGGGAAGCAAAGGTTCCCGCGCGACCGTTCCAGGGTCGCGCGGGATCCACTCAAGGCGCATTCACTTCGCGGGCGTGCTGCTCTCGAGCAACTGCTGGATGTTGCCGAAGTCGCGGCAGCAAGTGCCCGAAGTGCAGTTGGGGAAATACAGGTTCACGTAGTAACGCTGGCCTGGCGTCAGGTCACAGGCAAAGGCCGATGAACCGTTGGTCCAGCTCACGCCGGGGAGCTCGGCGATCGGACCCAGGCAGGTTGCCGGCAGCACGTTGCCGTCGAAACAGCCCGGCGTGGTCGAGATCGACACTCGGCCCAGGCCATCGCCGTCGCCCGGGAAGCGCGAGGTGCTGATCGTGCCGAACTGGTTGGCCAGCGAGGTCGCGTTGAACTCGAAGGAGGCGATGTTTCCGTTCGAGACACATTGCCTGCTGACGCCGTTGTACGACGGCCACGGTGTGGCGAACAGATTGTTCCAGGCCGTTGGACCGATCACGATATTGCCTGCCGGTGGCGTGCAGTTACCGCCACCACCACCGGACGATACCGTGACGCTGGTCTGCTGACTGACGTTCTGGCTCCCGTTGGTGCAGGTCAACTGGAAGCTAATGGTCTGCGCGGTGGATGGCGCAGTCAGGTCCTGGAAGCCATTGGTCGGCAAGGTGCCGAGGGAACTCCAGATCGTCGTTCCTCCCAGTTGCGGCGTGCACGAAGTGGCGTTGGTCGAGGTCCAGGTCAGGCGAAAGGTCGAGCTCGGGCTGACCGTGGCCAGGTTCGAGCTGAAACTGGTGATCGACGGCGGATTGACTACGGTCGAGGTGCAGCTGCTGAGGTTGCCAGCGGCAGAACGCACGATCACATTGCCGGTCGCGGGATCGATCGAGACGGCGCTCGTCGTGGTGGACGCGGACAGGTTGAAGGCCGGAACGTTGTCCAGCGATACGGTTTGCGCGCGTAGGGCGGGCTGGATCGACAGCAGTCCGGCGAACAGGGCCAGGGCGGCCTTCGTGAGGATCGAGCGATTCGACATGCAGGGCAACCGTGGACAGGCAGGTAATCACCCTATTCTACGGGAAGGGTTGGCGCACCGCATCGGTGGCGCAAGGCATGGCTCGCCGACGTCAGGCGCGCTTAAGGAACGCCAGCCCGCGTAGCACCGCCCTGATATCGGCGCTGATGGAAAAGGCGGGCCGGCGCGGCCACGGTTCGCGCGCTGCCTGTTGCGCGGCGTCGATTGCGCAAACCTCCATGGCTCGCATTTCCGGCACTGGCAGCCGGATGGACTGGCGGCAATCGGGGAGCACGCCGGACTGGGCGCTGACCGGATCGCTGGCCTCACGCCAGCCGTCCCGGGAACTGGATCGTCGCTTCCGCTCATGTTTCGAGTAACCGGTGGATCGGGTGGCCCGGCCACACGGCGCAGGACCGCGGCCGCACCTGCGTTGTCCAGTGGCTTGGCCGGGCTTCCCCTGGTCGACATCCACCGCACAAAAAAAAGAGAGGGGGCTTGCGCCCCCTCTCCAAGGTACCGCACTCGATGCGATCGAGAGATCAATCGCAAGGAGCCGAGGTGCCGTAAGCGCCCTTGAAGCAGGCGCGGCTGCTGCGGTGCGGGTACGCGCCACCGTAGAAGCCCTGCACGCCCGGACGAGCGTTGCTGTTCTCGACGCGCAGCGCCCAGTAGCCAGTGACCGGCAGACCGAAGTAGCGGTCGGCACCGGTGGCACCCGGAGCGGTCTCGACGAGAGCCGGACGGAGCAGCGGGGTCGGGATACCGGCACCGTTGATCGCGTCTTCGTCGTAGAACGCCAGGTTGAACCAGCCGTTGTTGAACGTCTGCTGGACGATACCGAACAGGCTCAGGTAGGTCGGGACGCCCGTCCACAGGTTGCTCGGGGCACCGTGGATCGGGGAGTTGCCCGACAGGCCCGGCGTGCGCTGGAACCACAGCGGGTTGGCTTCCCAGCAGATCTGGGTCTGGCCGACGCTCGGCGAGAAGTCGAAGATGCGGAAGGTGTCTTCCTCACGATCGTAGATGTTGCCCGACACGCGCTCGCACGTACCAGCCGCGGCGGTGTTGAAGCCGACCGTGAACGGAGCCGTGGCCGAGGTCGACGCGACGTAGTAACGACGGGTCGGGAAGGTCACGATCCACTCGGAGGAAGCCGCCAGATCCGGATCAACAGCGTACTCGTTGAAGATCGCCTCACGCTGCAGGACCGCGGAGACCGCGTTCACGCCGCCACCGGCCGCAGTCGACCAGTTGGAGGTGATCAGACGGCCACGATCGAACACGTAGCTGGTCACGACGCCGGCGGTCGGGCCGTTGGCGTTCGTCAGGTTCGGACGATCGCTACCCGGCGCGGTGTGCAGGATCGAGGCGCTGAAGCCGTCGATCGCATCGGCGTTGTAGTTGATGTACGTGCCGTCGCCAACGTTGACGAGGGCCGCGCCACCGAACAGGCCGCCCGACGGGGCTTCCAGGTCGATGCCACCATCCGTCGCCGTCCAGATACCGTCGGACAGCCACGCAGCCTCGAGGGCGGCGCAGAAGGCCGGACGGCCACCGACGTGCGTCAGGGCGCCGCCGAAGGCGCTGTCGGTCGGGATGGAGCCCATCTCGATCATCTCGATGTAGCCCTGGCGCGTACGAGCCGCCGTGCGGAGAGCCGCCGGCAGGTCGGTGAAGAACGCCGTGCGGAAGGGCACATAGCGCTGGCCATTGGCGAGGGTCGGCAGCAGGAAGATGCCGCTCTCGATGCCCGGCACGGTGCAGCTCGTGTCGGTGGTCGTGACGTTCGCCGGGCCGTCGGCGGCCAGCGAGAACACGGCAGCCGTCCAGACGTCGAACTCGGACAGGTACAGGTTGAAGTCGAGGACTTCACGCGAGTTGTGGGCGTCGAGGAAACGGACCTTGACCGCCTTGCCAGCCTCCGTGGTGTTGACCACGGAAATGACGGTGTTGTTGTTGCCGTTGACGGTGTAGTAGGGGTACAGGAGGACCTGACCCACGCCGTCCGGATTGACGTTCACCGCGGTGGAAATGTTCGCGATACCAGCGACGCCGGCGAGGCCGGCAACGATGGCAGTCGCCATGGTGTTCTTCTTCATTACAACACTCCTAGTCAACTACAGGGCTTCGCCTACTGCCAACCTCACTCCGATTTGGGGTTTCCACCCTTCTGTGCGGCAAGGTTAGACAAGAGCAGGATGGATGCTAAGTCAGATTGAATGCTCGATGCAACAACTAGCTTCCGCGACGACCTCAACGATCGGCCGCAGGCACCAGGTACCACGTGCCACCGTCCAAGATCCAGTTTTCCGTGAGCACTGTCAATGTCTCGACCGTACCTACACGCAACACCGGCATCTCGAACTCGGCATGGACCTCCAGGTCGACGCTGCAGGCCTCGGCCTCGCAGTCCGCCTTCCGGAAGTGCACGCGCGTCCACTGCAAGGGGCGGCCGCGCATGATCTTGACGTAATCCTCCTTCGAGCGCACCTCGCGGTAGCCCGGCGACAGCAGCTCGTAGGCCTGCTCGAACTGCTTGTCGATCAGCAGCTCCCAGCGCTTCAGGGCGCGCTGCTCGACGGCTTCCGCCGGGGTCATGCCCGCCGCACCGGCGCCGCCCGGGCGTTGCCCCGGTGTCGCGCACGCCGCGAGCACGGCGAGTGCCAGCACGATGGCGACGCGCCGCAGCGCGATCGACGTCCTTGTGGTGTTCTTGTCCATTGCCAGATTCCTGAAGTTTGTGTGAATGGGTCGGGCGCCGCCTTACTCGATTTCCTTGCGGGCCTTCTCGGCCTGCTCCATGTCGCGGATCAAGGGCTCGAGGCCAAGGAAGCGCTTCTGGTACTCCTCGGTCAGCTCACGCGCGTCTTCGGCGCCGCCGCGGATCACCGTGGGCGTGATCAGCACCAGCAATTCCTTGCGCGAGGCATCCTTGTTGCTGCTGCCGAACAGGCGGCCCAGCACCGGGATCTTCATCAGGCCTGGCACTCCCGATTGCGAGTTGCTGTCGTTCTGCTGGATCAGGCCACCGAGCAGCACGGTATCGCCGCTCTGCACGGCAACCTCGGTCTCGATGGTCTTCTTGTCGACCGGCACGTTGCCGCCGAACTCCTGCGCCGCGCTGCTCGGCCCGGGGGTGCTCTGCTCGGCCTGGATCTCCATGAAGACGAGGCCACCCGGATTCACCCGCGGCTTGACGTTGAGGATGATGCCGGTGTCGCGGAACTGCACATAGCTCTGGCCGACACCGCTGCCACCGGTGCCAGGCTGGGTGATCGGGTTGAAGTAGCTCGACACCACCGGGATCTGCTGGCCGACGTTGATCGAGGCCTCGGTGTTGTTGAGCACCAACACCGAGGGTGCCGAGAGCACCTTCACGTCGCCCTCGGTCTGCAGGAGGTTGACCAGTGCCGCGGCACGACGACCCTCGAAGATCCATGTGGTGCCCGAGCCCGTGATCTGCCCGAAGGTGTCGCCACGAATCGCGCCCTTGGCGTTGGCGCTGGTTCCACCGCCGTCATCGTCTCCGCCGCCACCCGGCAACTCCAGGTTGCCGAGCGCCCCCTCGAAGTACCACTGAACGCCGAACTGCAGCGCATTGGTCAGCGAGACGTCGAGCAGGCGGGCCTCGATGTGCACCTGCAGCGGCACCGAGTCCAGCCGCCGGACCGCTCCGCGGATCGCCTGGTACTGCGCCGGCGTGGCACGGATGATGAGCTGGTTGTTTTCTTCGACCGCGGTGATGCGGATCTCCTCGCCTTCGACGAGCGCAAGACCGCCATCGGCACTGGTGCCGCCGCCCGCAGCCCCGCCACCCGTGCCGGCACGCGTCCCCGCGCGATCGCCGCCACCGTCGGGGGCGGCCGAGGACTTCTCACCGGTCGGGCTGCGCAGGTTGAGCGAAGTGCCGGTGGAGGACGACAGTTCCACCGGCTGCAGGCCGGGGGCGACACCGCCGGCGGCGCTGGTGGTGCGCGCACCGCTGCCCTCGCCACTTCCGCCCGTGAAGATCTCGTTGAGCCGGTCGGCGAGGTCGGTCGCCTTGACGTTCTTGACGTCGTACACGTAGAGCCGGACGCCAGGCTGGCTGCCACCCTCGTCGAGGCGTTCGATCCAGCGCTCCGCCTCGGCCAGGTAGCGGCGCTGCGGCGTGATCACAAGGATCGCGTTGAGGCGCTCGATCGGGACGAAACGGAACATGCCGGCCAGCGGCGAACCCGACTGCTCGCCGAAGATCTGCTCGAGTTCCGGCACCAGGGACTTGGCTTCGACCTGCTCGAGCGTGATCAGGCCGATCGACATGCCCTTGATCCAGTCGACGTCGAAGATGCGGATCGTCTGCAGGTAGTTCTCCAGTTCGCGACGCGTGCCACCGAGCATCAGCAGGCTGCGGGCATTGTCGGCCTTGAGGATGGCTCCTTCGCGGGCGTAGGGCTGCAGCAGCTTTTCCATCTCGGTCGGCGCGATGAATTCGAGCGGGACCGCACGCACCTCGTAGCCCCGCGCCTGGTCGGCAGGGGCCACCCGCGGCACCAGGTTGCCGCGCACCGCCGAGGCTGCCGGCACCACCGAGTACTGGCCATCGACGTAGATCAGCGCGAGGTTGTTCCAGGACAGCAACATCTCGAGGATCGAGAAGGCCTGCTCCGGGGTCACCGGGCGCGCGGTGGAAAAGGTCACCGTGCCGGACACGCCGGCGGCGATCACGTAGTTCTCGCCGAGCAGGTCGCCGAGGATCATCTTGACCACATCGGCGATCGGCAGGTCGGCGAAGTTGAGGCTGGCCTTGCCTTCCGCCGGCGGTTGCCGGGGCGGCTGGCGCGCGGCCTCCATGTTGATCAGCTCGCCGGTACCGGGCTCGAGGATGCGCGAGGGCGCCCCACTGGCCTCGCCATTGCTACCGGTCCCGGCGGACGTGGTGCCGCCCTCGCCCTCCGCGGCCTCCGCATCGTCGGCCACTCCACGGGTGGCAGCCTCGGGCGCCGCCTGACGATCGTCCAGACCGCCCTGCATGCCAGGCGACATGTGCGCACAACCGGCGAGCAGCAATACCCCGAGGAGCAGGGCCGCGAGCGATGTTCCGTTCTTCCGTGTCTTCCTCACTGCTGCTTTCCTTGCTGCTGCTGCAACTTTTCCGCCTCGGCGCGCATTTGCGCGCGCCGCTCGGCGATGATCCGCTGGACTTCGGCCTGGCGCGCCGCCTCGTCGGCGGGCAACTGACCTGGCTGCGCGGGGGCCTGCTGCATGGCCGTCCCGGGCGGCGGTGCCGTGTTGGGCGGGACCCCGGGTATGGGCGCCGGTGGCGGGGCGGCCGTCGGCACCTTGGCCAGGTCCAGTTTCAGTTCCGCCGTGCCCTGCGGACCCCCATCGAAGATCGCCTTGCGCGCCTCGAGTTCCCTGAGCGTCCAGCCCGCGAGCTCGCCCGGCAAGGGCATGCCCTTGCGCACTCGGTGCACGGCGCTGGTCTGGTTGTCGCGCAGGATCACCATTTCCAGCGCCGGATCGACCAGCACGCCGAGCAGCGTGGCATTGAGCGGCACGGGCGGCGGCGCCTCGCCGGCCGGCTGCGCGGGCGCGGTGTCGATCGGCCGCGGCCTGCGGTCATTGTTGAACAACGGGCGCTGGGCGATGTCGGCGTAGAGGCCGAAGTCCTGCAGACGGAACTCGACCTGCTGCAGCGGCTGCATCAGGTCGTCCTCGAGCGCCAGGGGCTCGTCCGCCGACAGGCGATAGCCGGCGCCGACGCCCAGCGCCTGCAACACCGCCACCAGGGCGAGGACGCCACAGGCGGCGCCAAGGACGACGGTCAGCGCCTGGGCTGGGGTCTGCACCTTCATCCCTGGCCTCCGGGCGCGCGAATGTAGCCGGAGACGTCGAAACGCGCGTCCATGTCGCCGAGGTTGGGTTGCGGCATGCCACCCTGGAACATCAGCTGCTGGTACAGGTTGAGTTCGCTGACGAACAGGAAGGGCGTGGCGTTCTCCAGTTCGTAAAGGATCTCGGTGAGATCGTCGAGGTCACAGCGCATGCGGACCTTGACCACCACGCGCTGGTAAGGCTCTTTGGCGACCGGCCGTTCGTTCTGGCTGCTGATGAGCTGGCAACGCTGCGGATCCTTGGCCTTGTCGGCAATGATCTGCTTGAGCTTGGCGTTGAGATTGGCGGCAGCGAGGTCGAAGCTGTCCTCGGGCAGGAAGTAGGCAGCACCCGCCTGGAACTGGCGCACCTCGGCGAGACGCGCCTCCAGGGCCTCGCGCTGCTGCGCGAGCTGACGAAAGCGGAGTTCGCTGTCCTTGAGGTCGGCGATCTCGGTGGCGTAGGCCAGGTGCTGACTGATGAAGCCGTGGAAGAGCACGAAGTAGCCCACCGCCAGCACCAGCAGCGCAAGACCGATGGCCACCGGTTTGCCCCTACCGGGCGGCGGCAACAGCGTCATTGCCATGACAGGCTCCGGTCTTCAGTTCGGCGGCGAGCGAAAAACGTTCCTTGCCGGTCGCGCCGTCCGGCTGGATGATTCCCTGGAACTGCGGGTTGGCCAGGCACTTCGATTCGGTGAGGATGCCGATCAGCTTGTCGGCGCGCGCGCTCTGGCCCTGCAACTGCACCTGGCTGCCGACGAAGGACAGGCGCTCGAGCCAGGTGTCGTCAGGCACCAGCCGGGTGACTTCCACCAGCACGTCGACCGCCACCGGCTGCTCGGCCTTGCGCCGGGCGAGGAAGCTGGCGCCGTCGATCGCATCGCGCAACTGCCGCTTCAGCGCGGCGCTCTGGTTGGCTTCGCTGCGTGCCGCCGCGACCTCCTCGCCGAGCGACTCCAGCGCCTGCTCGCGCAAGGCCAGGGATTGCGCCATCACCAGCCAGGCCAGCACGATCGCACCGAGCAGCAGGATCACATTGAGGCGCAGCCGGCGATCGATGCGACGCGCGCGGCGATCGGCCGGCAGCAGGTTGAAGCCCGCCGGGCGGCCGTCGTCGGCGATGTCGGCGGCATCGAGTGCCGATGGCAGGGCCGCCAGGCGGCCGTCGAGCTCGGCGCGCGGGATCGCCACCAGATCGACGGCGAGGTGGCGCGCGACCTCGTCGCGGCGCTGGATGCGGTAGTCGAAATAGACCTGGTCGGCACGAAACGGGGTATGCCGGTCCATCTCGTAGGACAGCACCTGCCCAAGGTGCTCCTCGGCGGCTGCCGGCAGCACGATGCGCCGCCGCAAGGCCTCGCTCGCGGGCAGCATCAGCACCTGGCGCGGCACCACGTCCGGACCTGGCCCGATCCGGCCCAGTGCCAGCAGGAGAGCATCGGGCTCGCGCGCGGCCTGGTCCTCGACCTCGACCCGACCGCCGCGCAGGCGGCGCACTCGCCAACCCTCGGCTGCGGGCTCGATGGTCAGCACGGTGGGATCGGGCGCCAGCCACTCGCGCCAGCCCGGCGGCAGCGCGTCGACCAGCTCGTCCCGCCACCAGCGCAAAAAGGCGGCGAGCCCGCTCTTCTCGTAGCGCGCCCGCAGGCGCCGCCAGGGTTTCTGGATCAGCTCGAACATGACGGATTCAACGGGCCTCGGCGTCGCGCCAGCGGACGACCCGGAAGGGTCGCCTGGCCACCATGCTCGCCCCGAGGCGAACGGTTGCTTCCAGGCCGGCAGTGGCGCCACCTTCGAGGGTGGCGCGGGACTCTATAGTGTACGTGAGCCCCCCACCCTGCGCAAAAACCGGGGTGCCATCCGGCATCGCCAGCGGCAGCGGCTGGCCTGCCACCTGGGGCCGCTCGCGCTGCTCGACGAAGAGATTGACCATGTCTGGACTCATGCCGGGCAGGAGGGCGAGGACTTCGGGCGGCGCATAGGCCGGGTTCGGCTGCGCACGCCCGGAGTAGATGGTCACCAGCGGCTCGAGTTCCCGGTACAGCTCGAAACTCATGCCGAGCACCTGCTGCAACTCGCCAACGGTCTCGAAAGGCGCGTTGCGCGGCTTGTAAGGTCGGCCGGCGGCCTTGTACTCGCCCTCCTCGGCCCCGTTCACGCCGACCAGGTCGTCGGGATCCACCCAGTCACGCACGGCCGCCGCCAGTGCATCAGCCTCGCGCTGCTCGACGCCGACGCTGGCGAACAGGGCGGCCAGCAAGGCAGGTTCGGCCACATTGAGGTCGACCTTGCCGGTCTCGTCGCGAATCGCGATGCGGAGCTTCGCACCCTCGAAGTCGACTTCGTACTCGCGACCATCGGCCACCCAGCGCGTTTCCGGATCGTTGCCGCGCAACTCGTAGACCGCGCGGTGCAATCCTGCCTCGGCCGCGTAGCGCGCCCGCGTGGAATCGAGCAGGTTGCGCCCCTGCAGCGCCTCGACGCGTGCGCTCAGGCTGAAACTCGCCAGCAACACGGTGATCAGCACCGCCACCCAGAGCACCAGCACCAGCGCGATGCCGCGCTGGCGCGAACGGGGAGACCGGCGGCGGCGTGTCATCGGGCTCATTGGGTCGGCACGAATCCCGCGTTGAAGCCGCGTGTGGCGCCGCCGTCGACCATCATCACGATGTCGAGCAAGGGCCACTGGATCCGCGACTCACGGCTCATCTCCAATTCCAGCCGGATCGCCAGCGGCGTCAGTTGCGGATCCTCCCAGTCGCCCCGCCAGTCACCGACCTCGCCCTGCGGCGTCAGGCCCTTGAAGCGGAAGCCGCCGTCGCGGATGCCTTCGAGCAGCAGGATCGGTGGCTCGGATTCGTCGATGTCGTCCTCGTCGAAACCGTTGTGCAACCAGTAGCGAAAGACCAGCGAGCGATAGCGGCCGTCGCGGATCAGCTCGAGTTCCTGCACATAGGTGCCACCGAAGCCCAGGTAGCCCGGCATCGGTCCGACAAAGCGGACCTTGTCCTCGTCGCCATCGAACACGAAGACCTTGCCGGTCGAGGGATCCTGCTTGTAGGCCAGCGGCATCAGCCGGCCGAGCTGCGAGCGCACGAACTCGTGGGTGATGCGCAGCCGGTTGCTGCGATCAATGAAGGCCTGCCCCGCCTCCGAAGCCTTCTGGCTGGTCGACAGACCCTCGTAGACCAGCGTCATCAGGAGGGCAACGAGGGACATGGCGACGAGGAGTTCGAGGAGGGTGAAGCCTTTTTGCTTTGCCCGTGTGGCCCTCGTCGCGCTGACCTCACCCAAGCGCGCGGGCAAAGGGGGCGGGGGGGGGGGGGGGGGGGGGGGGGAGGGGGGGGGGGGGGGGGGGGGGCCGGGGGGCCGGGCCGGGCCGGGCGAAGGGGGCGG
>JANJUH010000491.1 GCA_024710675.1 Lysobacterales bacterium | reverse complement strand
CACCCCGGCGTAGGCCGGGGTCCAGTCGGTCCTTGTCGCAGTGCCCGAAAAGCACCGGATTCCGGCTTGCGCCGGATCACTCGTGGGCGGGCGCCCTCCAGGGCTTTGTGGGAGCGCCCTGGTGGCGCGACTTCGAGGCGGGAGGATCGCGCGTCAAGCGCGCTCCCACATCCTGCACGGCCCTGAGGGCCTCAGCAGCCTCAGCCCGCCGCGCAATGCTTCGCGATGTACTCCGCATGCGTCGGCATCACCGCGGCGGCGTTTTCCAGCACCTGGCGGGTGCCTTCGACGAGGTTCTCGAGCGCCGCGTCGTCGATCATCTCGACCATCGGGTGCCAGCGCTCGGGCAGGACGCCCTGGCCGACCATCACCTGCAGCCAGCTCGGGTCGGTGAAGAGCTCCTCCTGCTCGCGCAGGATGCGCCCGGACGAACGGAAGAGTTCGATCTTCCCGGCCAGCGACTCCGGCAGCGGCAGCTCGCGGCAGCGTTGCCAGAAGGGCAGGTGGGCCTTCTCGTTGGCGATGTAATGCAGGATCAGGAAATCGCGCGAGCGCTCGAACTCGAACTGGGTCTGCTGGTTGTAGGCGGCGATGGTGCGCTCGTCGAAGCCGGTGTCCGGGAAGTAGGTGACGAGCTTGGCGAGGCTGGACTGGATGAAGTGGATCGAGGTCGATTCGAGCGGCTCGAGGAAGCCGCTCGATAGTCCGATCGCGACCACATTTCGGTTCCAGAAGCGCCGGCGCATGCCGGTGACGAAGCGCAGCGGCCGCGGATCGGCGAGCGCCTGGCCGTCGAGGTTCGCCAGCAGCGTGGCGGCGGCTTCGTCGTCGCTGATGTAGTCGCTGCAGTAGACGTACCCGTTTCCGGTTCGATGTTGCAGCGGGATGCGCCACTGCCATCCAGCGGCGCGCGCGGTCGAGCGCGTGTACGGGGTGAAATCGGGGCTGGCCGCGCAGGGCACGGCCAGCGCGCGATTGCAGGGCAGCCAGTGCGACCAGTCCTCGTATCCCGTTTTCAATGCCTGCTCGATCAGCAGGCCACGGAAGCCCGAGCAGTCGATGAAGAGCTGGCCGGCGATGCGTTCGCCCGATTCCATCCGTACCGCCGCAACATGGCCGGATTCGGGGTGGAGTTCGACCTCCGCAATCTTGCCCTCGGTGCGGATCACGCCACGGCCCTCGGCATGGCGCCGCAGGTAGCGCGCATACAGGCCGGCGTCGAAGTGGAAGGCGTAGGCGATCGAGCCCAGCGGGGAATTGGGGCGGTCGAGCGGGCGCAGGAAGCGGTTCTGCTTGGCGGCGACGGTGTTGAAGGTGTAGCGGCCGAGATCACCCGAGAGACCGGCGCGATGGCGTTTCAGCCAGTAGTGGTAGAACTGCACGATGCCGAGATCGCGCCCGCCCACGGGACCAAATGCGTGCAGGTAGCGATGGCCCTCACGCAGCCAGTCGACGAACTCGATGCCGAGCTTGAAGCTGCCCTGGGTCTCGCGGACGAACTCGTTCTCGTCGAGCCCGAGCGTGCCGTTGAAGTAGCGGATCTGCGGGATCGTCGCCTCACCGACGCCGACGGTGCCGATCTCCTCGGATTCGACGAGGCGGATCGAGAGCCGGCGCTCGAAGAGCTTGGACAGCAGCGCCGCGGCCATCCAGCCGGCGGTACCGCCGCCAACGATCACCAGCTCGCGGATGGGGGCAGCGCTCATGGCATCGGATCCAAGTGAAGACCAGATCGCGATTCTCGCGTTTTCGTGGCAACGTTGGGTGCAAGCGAGCCGTAGCGTGGGTTGCGCCGCAGGCGCTACCCGCGTGGCTTGGCGGCAAGCACCCGCGTAGCCCGCCTGCGGCGGTCAACGCGGGCTACGGGTTCCCCTCACGCCTCGGACGCTAAGCTGGGTTCTGGTCAATGCAAGGAGAGATGGCATGGGCATCACCGTGATCACCGGCGGCGGGCGCGGCATTGGCCTCGAGCTGGCGCGACAACTGAAGGGCAAGGGGCATGCGGTGCTGGTGGCCTGCCGCACGCGCACGGCCGAACTCGATGCGCTCGGGGTCGAGATCGTCGATGGGCTCGCGCTCGACGAGAGCCGCTCGCACGCGACGCTGCTGGCGGCGATCGGCGATCGCAAGGTCGATGTGTTGGTGCACAACGCCGGCCTGCTCGCGGGCGGCAAGTTCGAATCCGAGCGCGAGGAGGACATCGCCGCGCAGTTCCGCATCAATGCGATGACACCGGTGCTGCTGACCCGCGCGCTGCTGCCGGCCATCGCACAGCCGGCGAAGATCGCGATCATCACCAGCCGCATGGGCTCGATCAGCGACAACTCATCGGGCGGCTACTACGGCTACCGGATGAGCAAGGCGGCGGTGAACGCGGCCGGCGTGTCCCTGGCGCACGATTTGCGCAGCCGCGAGATCGCCGTCGCCCTGTTGCACCCGGGCTTCGTGCGCACGCGCATGACCGGTGGCCAGGGACACCTCGAACCCGCCGAATCGGCACGCCTGCTGATCGAGCGCATCGAGGCGCTGACGCTCGAGAATACGGGCGGCTTCTGGCATTGCGACGGGACGCGGCTGGGGTGGTGAGCTGACCCGCAGCTCCGGAACGGGTCGGGCTGGTTCGTGGCTGGCCGAGGAGAGCACCTTTTAGTCCGCAAAGAAGGCAAGGAAGAACGGCGAAAGCAGACTCGACATGCGTACAGTGAGATCGGCCCGCCATCGGTGCGAGCCCTTGCTCTTTCTGCTCTTCCTTTGCGTCCTTCGCGTCCTTTGCGGACCAATGCTTTTCCAAGCCCAACGAGCCCTCAGAACCACTCCCCGCGCATCGCCAGTGCGCTGTCCTCGGCCTCCTCGACCAGGCGCGCGGCGTGTTCGGCGTTGGGGAGTTCGACCCGGAAAAACCAGCGCGCGGCCTGCAGCTTGCCGCGGTAGAAGTCCTGGTCGGCGGCGTGCGCGCCCGCCAGCGCCGCGGCGGCGACGCGCGCCTGCCACAGCCACATCCAGCCGATCGTCAGATGCCCCACGGCGGTGAGGTAATGCGCGGCGTTGGCGAGCACCTCGCGCACCTGTCCCGCGGCCATCCGCGTGCCGGCGCTGCGGGTGACTTCGCCGATGCGCTTGGCGAGTGCACCGAGCTGGGCGGCCAGCGGCGCCAGTTCCTCGTGTGTAGCCGCCTGCTGGCAACACGCGCCAATCTCCCGCAGCAGCAGTTTGATCGCCGCACCCTGCTGCTGCATCGCCTTGCGGCCGAGCAGATCGAGCGCCTGGATGCCATTGGTGCCTTCGTGGATCGGGTTGATGCGGTTGTCGCGCCAGCACTGCTCGACCGGGTACTCGCGGGTGTAGCCGTAGCCGCCGAGGATCTGGATCGCGTGGTCGTTGGCCTTCAACGCGTAGTCCGAGCCCCAGGCCTTGACGATCGGCGTGAGCAGCTCGAGCAGCGCGTGCGACTCGCTGCGGACGGTCTCGTCCGGATCGTGGGCGCGATCGACCAGCAGCGAGGCCAGGAAGCCGAGCAACTGGCCGCCTTCGACATAGGCCTTCTGCGCCAGCAGCATGCGGCGCACATCGGCGTGCTCGATCAGCGGAATCGGCGGCGAGGCCGGGTCCTTCTGGTCCGGGTGGCGGCCCTGGCGACGCTCGCGGGCGTACTGCAGGGAGTAGAGGTAGCCCACCGAGCCCTGCTGCAATGCGCCCATGCCGACGCCGATGCGCTCCTCGTTCATCATGTGGAACATGTAGGCCAGGCCCTGGTGCGGCGCGCCGACCAGCTCGGCGTGGCACTCGCCCTGTTCGCCGAACTTGAGGAAGGTGTTGACGCTGCCGCGCTGGCCCATCTTGTGGTTGAGGCCCGCCAGCACCACGTCGTTGCGCGGGCCGATCGAGCCATCTGCGTTGACGCGCCAGCGCGGCACGATGAACAGCGAGATGCCCTTCACGCCGGCCGGCGCGCCATCGATCTTGGCCAGCACCAGATGGACGATGTTCTCCCCCAGCTCGTGGTCGCCGGCGCTGATCCACATCTTGGCGCCTTCGAGACGGTAGCTGCCGTCGGGCTGCGGGATCGCACGGGTGCGGATGTCGGCCAGCGAGGAGCCGGCCTGCGGCTCTGACCGGCACATCGTGCCGAACCAGCGACCCTCGACGATGGGCCGCATGTAGCGGCGCTTCTGGTCCTCGCTGCCGTAGACGCCGAGCAGGTTGGCCGCGGCGCGCGCCAGCGCCGGGTACGCGATGGTGCCGGCATTGGCCGCCG
>JANJUH010000423.1 GCA_024710675.1 Lysobacterales bacterium | reverse complement strand
CTGCCGATCTCCTCGACCGAGGTCAGCATCCGCGACGAACAGGACCAGCCGCTGCCGCTGGGCGAGGTCGGCGAACTGTGCATCCGCGGCCCGCAGGTGATGAAGGGCTACTGGCAGCGTCCCGAGGAGACCGCGAAGACGATCACCGCGGACGGCTGGCTGCGCACCGGCGACGTCGGCAAGATGGACGAACGCGGTTACTTCTACATCGTCGACCGCAAGAAGGACATGATCCTGGTCTCGGGCTTCAACGTGTATCCGAACGAGATCGAGGATGTGGTCGCCACCCACGCCGGTGTGCTCGAAGTGGCCGCGGTCGGTGTGCCCGACGAGAAGTCCGGCGAGGCGGTCAAGCTGGTCATCGTCAAGAAGGACCCGAACCTCACGGTCGAGGACGTCAAGGCCCACTGCAAGGCCAACATGACGGGCTACAAGCAGCCCAAGATCATCGAGTTCCGTACCGAGTTGCCGAAGACCAATGTCGGCAAGATCCTGCGCCGCGAGCTGCGCGACGCGAAGCCGGGCTGATCGCTATTCGAGAAGCGGGGCTGGGGGCTGGGGCGCATGGACGATGCCTCGGAGCCAGCTTCCAGTCCTTTCAGACGCTCCAAGGAAGGCCTGAACAAGTCGTCATCGCGAGGAGCGGAGCGACGTGGCGATCTAGTTCGAGCCTTCGAATCAATGACTTAGATTGCTTCGCTTCGCTCGCAATGACGCCCTTGCGATTTCTTCAGAGACCCTGACGCCCTGATCGGGGTCGCAATGCCAGGTTAGCGGGACTGCAGGGTGTTCGCACAAAGCGCTCGCGCGCTCAATGGCCGGCAAGCCCGAGTCCGCGCCGATGATCAGTGCTTCAATTCAGGCGCACGCCACGTGGCCTGGAACTGGCGACAGTCCGTGGCGCACTCGCCCCCGCCCCCAGCCCCCAGCCCCGCTTTCGCTTTCGATCAGTCCTTCCACTCCTCCAGCGTATCCGCATAGCCGCCCAGCAGGTTCCAGAGCGGCGTTTCCTTGTCCGGCGGGATGCGCGAGAAAGCAAAGCCGAGTTCGTCCTCGGTGACCCGCATGACGACGGCCTCGACGTGGATGTTGAGCTGGTCGCCGAAGAGCATGTCGAGCACGAAGCGATCGCCGCGCTGGCCGATCCAGTCGAGCGGCCGCTTGACCAGCACACCGGTGGCCGAGATATCCATCAGGTCGGAGGTCCAGGATTCGTCGCCCCGCAACATCAGCACGGCAGAATCGACCGGCATCCTGCGATGGCGCTTGCCCACCCGCCGCTGCGCTGCCTGTCCGCTCATCGCTCGTTTCCCCACTGGATGGTCAAGGTACCCCCCGGTACATCTATGCCTCGTCGCCCGATTCTAGCGCGCCCTGACGGTTCAGGAATGCTCCGGGCGCAGGTAGGGGAAGAGCAACACGTCACGAATCGATGCGGCATCCGTGAACAGCATCACCAGGCGATCGATGCCGATGCCCTCGCCAGCGGTCGGCGGCATGCCGTATTCGAGCGCACGCACGTAGTCGGCGTCGAAAGCCATCGCTTCGGCATCGCCGGCATCCTTGGCCGCAGCCTGCAGGCGGAAGCGCTCGGCCTGGTCCTCGGCATCGTTCAATTCGGAAAAGCCGTTGGCCAACTCGCGTGCGGCGACATACAACTCGAAGCGATCGGTGACCTCGGGATCGGCATCGTTGCGCCGCGACAGCGGTGAAACCTCGGCCGGGTACTCGATGACGAAGGTCGGCTGCACCAGCGCCGCCTCGGCGGTGGCCTCGAAGACCTCCAGCAGCAGCTTGCCCCAGCCCCAGTCGGGCTTGAACGGAATGCCCAGGCGCCGGCAGTGTGCGCGCATCGCTTCGGTGTCGCGGCAGTCGGCAGCGCTGATCCCGGGATTCGCCGCGAGCACGAGCTCCGTGACGCTCCGACGTGCGAAGGCCGGACCGAAGTCGATGGCCAGACCCTGGTAGCTGATCGTCGTGCCGCCCGTCAGTTCGAGCGCCAACTCGCGCAGCAGGCGCTCGGACAAATCCATCAGGTCGTTGTAGTCCGCATACGCCCAATAGAACTCGAGCATCGTGAACTCGGGATTGTGGCGCGTGCTGACACCCTCGTTGCGGAAGTTGCGGTTGATCTCGTAGACGCGCTCGAAACCGCCGACCACCAGGCGCTTGAGATACAGCTCCGGCGCCACACGCAGGTAGAGCTGCATGTCCAGCGCGTTGTGGTGGGTCACGAAGGGCCGCGCCGTGGCGCCGCCGGGGATGTAATGCATCATCGGCGTCTCGACTTCGAGGAAGCCGTGCCCGGGGCGCTCGAGAAAGTCGCGGATGAAACGCACGATCCGCGAGCGCGTGCGGAAGGTTTCGCGCACCTCGTCGTTGACGATCAGGTCGACGTAGCGCTGGCGGTAGCGCGTCTCCATGTCGGTGAGGCCGTGCCACTTCTCGGGCAGCGGGCGGAGCGCCTTGACGAGGAAGTCGAGCTTTTCTGCCTTGACGGAGAGCTCTCCCTTCTTCGTCCGCATCATCGGCCCCTCGACCGAGACCCAGTCGCCGACGTCGAGGTTCTCCTTGAGCGACCACTCGCGCGCGGCGAGCGCGTCTTTCTTCGCGTAGACCTGGATCTGGCTCGAGCTCTCGGAGAGGACGAGAAACGACGCCTTGCCGAAGTCGCGGATCGCCATGACGCGGCCGGCGATCGCGACGCGCTCGGGCGAGGCGTCGAGTTCCTCGGCCGTCTTCGGCGAGTATTTCGCGACGACCTCGGCG
>JANJUH010000388.1 GCA_024710675.1 Lysobacterales bacterium | reverse complement strand
GCGCTGGCGATCGACCGCGACGCGCAACTGCGGCCGGGTTTCCTTGTAGTCGGTATCGACACCGATCAGGCCGGGGATCTGCTCGGCGCGCGGGATGATCTGGTCGCGCCACGCGGCCAGTGTGTCGAAGTCCGGCCCGCCGATGACGAACTGGACCGGCGTGCCGCCGCCGCCGCGGGAGAGACCGGTCCGCATGATCACCTGCGAGCGCACGCCCGGGATCTGGTCGAGTTGCTGCTGCAGCTTGGCCTGGATCGCGAAGGCATCCGGGCGTTCGCCCCAGGGATTCAGGAACAGGATGGCCTGCCCGGTGTGCATGTCCTCGCTGGTGGCGCCGCCGAAGCCGCGCGGCACGCGCACGATGACCCGCCGCGAGTCGCCCTCCTCGATCGAGCGCATCAGCACTTCCTCCACCTTCAGCGCCTGCTCGACCGTGTAATCGAAGCCGGCACCCTCGGGGCCGTTGATGGTGATGAAGTAGGAACCCTGGTCCTCTCCGGGCGTCAGCTCCTTCGGGATGGCGGTGTACAGCCAGGCGCTGGCGCCGATCGCGGCCAGCACCACCATGCCGAGCGCCAGGTGGCGGTGCAGGTGACGTTCGAGCAGGCCGCGATAGCCAGCCTCGATGCGCCGGAACAGCTTGTCGACGGCCAGGGCCAGCCCGCGGTGGCCGTCGCTGCGTTCGAGCAGCTTGCTGCAGAGCATCGCCGACAGCGAGAGCGCGACCACCGAGGAGATCACCACGGCGACCGACAGCGCCACGCCGAGTTCGCGGAACAGGCGGCCGAGGTTGCCCTGCAGAAAGGCGATCGGGACGAAGACCGCGACCAGCACCAGGGTGGTGGCGATCACCGCGAAGCCGACCTGGCGCGTGCCGCGATGTGCCGCGACCAGCCGCGGCTCGCCGAGGTCGACGCGGCGCTGGTTGTTCTCGAGCACGACGATGGCATCGTCGACAACCAGCCCAATGCACAGCACCAGCGCCAGCAGCGTGATCAGATTGATCGAGAAGTCGAAGGCATCGAGGCCGATGAAGGTGCCGATGATGCAGACCGGAATCGTCACCGCCGGCACCAGTGCAGCCCGCCAGGACCCGAGGAAGAGATAGATCACCAGGATCACCAGGAACATCGTGACCGCCAGCGTGAACCAGACCTCGTGGATGGCTGAATCGATGTAGACCGAGGTGTCGAAGGCCACCACCATGCTCATGCCCGGCGGCAGCGTGTCCTGTACCCGCGCCGAAGCCTCGCGCACCGCCTGGGCGACGGCCACGGTGTTGGCGGTGGACTGCTTGATCACACCGAGGCCGATCTGCGGCACGCCATTGCCGCGCAGCACATTGCGCCGGTCGACCGAGCCCAGCTCGACCTTGGCCACATCCGCCAGCCGGATCACATAACCATCCGCGCCCTTGGCCAGCGGCAGCGAGGCGAACTGCTCGGGCTGCCGGTAGCTGCGCGTGATGCGCACGGTGAAATCACGCTGCTCGGCTTCCAGCGAGCCACCGGGCAGTTCCACATTCTCGCGGCGCAGGGCGTTGGCGACGTCCTGCACGGTGAGCCCGCGCGCGGCCAGCGCTTCGCGGTCCAGCCAGACGCGCATCGCATAACGCTGGCGGCCGCCGACGATGACGCTGGCCACGCCCGGCAGTGTCGAGAGCTGGTCGACCAGGTAGCGCTCGGCATAGTCGGTGAGGTCTTCCAGCTCGAGCCGGTCGCTGGCGAGGTTCAGCCACAGGATCGGCTGGGCATCGGCATCGACCTTGGCGACCTGTGGCGGATCGACCTCGAGCGGAAGCTGCGAGCTGATGCGGCCGACCGCGTCGCGAACGTCATTCGTCGCATCCTCGAGGTCGCGGTCCAGCGTGAACTCGAGGGTCACCGAGGATCGTCCGTTGTCGGAGGACGACTGGATGGTGTCGATGCCCTCGATGCCGCTGACCGCGTCCTCGATGATCTGGGTGATGCGGGTTTCGACAACGGCGGCCGAGGCGCCGCGATAACTGGTGCTGATCGACACGACGGGTGGATCGATGTCCGGCAGCTCGCGCAGCGGCAGGTTGCCGAAGGAAGCGATGCCGGTCACGACGATCAGCAGGCTGAGCACGGTGGCCAGCACCGGCCGGCGGATCGAGATGTCGGAGAGCATCATGAGGGCATGCTCCTCAGCCGGCCGGCGACACGACGTTGACCGGCACGCCATCGCGCACGCGCACCAGGCCCTCGGTGATGATGCGATCGCCCTCGGTGAGGCCCTCGAGGATCTCGACCTCGCCGCGACGGCGGCTGCCCACGGTCACCGTCACTTCCTCGGCCTTGCCGTCGCCACTGACCCGGTAAACGAACATGCGCTCGCGTACCGCCGACACCGCGACCTCCGGCACCGACAGCGACTGCCGCGGCCGGTTGTAGACCTCGACACTGAGCAACATGCCGGGCTTGAGCAGGCCCTCGGCGTTGTCGATCTCGGCGCGCACCTGGATCGAGCGGGTCACCGGATCGACACGGGAATCGAGGGAGCGCACGGTGCCGATGAACTCGCGGTCTGGCCAGGCGGCGCTCTTCGCCTCGATCGCCTGGCCGGTGGCCAGGGCGCCGAGGAAAGTCTCCGGGACCGCGAAGTCGAGTTTGATGACCGAAACATCATCGAGCGTGGTGATCACGGTGCCGGGCTGCACGAAGGTGCCCGGGCTGACGGCGCGGAAGCCGAGCACGCCGGCGAAAGGCGCGCTGACGACGCGGTCGGACAGGCGCACGCGGATCGCGTCCGTGCGCGCACGGGCGGTGTCGCGAGCGGCGAGCTGCTGATCCACCTGCGACTGGGTCACGGTGCCCTGCTTCACGAGGCCCTGCAGGCGTTCGTACTGCTTCTGGGCTTCCACATAGGCCGCCTGCGCCTCCTTGAGCAGGGCGACCTCGGCGCGGTCGGTCATCTCGACCAGCACGGCGCCGGCCTCCACCGTTTGGCCGTCCTCAAAGTTGACGCGGGCCACGGTTTCCGCCGTCTTGGCGGTCAGCGTCACCGATTCATTGGCCTTGGCCGTGCCGAGTGCCAGGATGCGATCGACCCATTCGCTGCTGCGCACCGCCTGCACGGCGACGGGCTGCGGCTTTGCCGCGGGACCGCCGCCGGCGGCTGGCGGCGTGTTGCCGCCACAGGCGCCCAGGAGCAGGGTGCAGAGGACTAAAGCGGACCGCCACATGGCCACTCCGAAAGGACTTTACAGATGTGAAAGTCTAGGCGCGCAGATCGTGAACACAGCGCCACCAGGAGCACGGCGAAGCCTGCCCAGGCGCCGGATCTGCGCAAAGTTTACAGCCGGGCGCGTTGCGGCCATCGGCAAGCGCCCGCCCCGGAGGGCCGCTGAGGCGGCGCTCCGGAAGGCGGACGCGGACGGAATGGGTGCGGCCGCGCCTGAGATCGCGCGGCTTGCCGGATCAGGCCCGGTGCTCCCACATGTAGGTCAATCGATCCTTGGCCTTGAGCTTCTCTTTCTTCAGCGTGTGCAGCGTCAAATCGTCCATCGGGCGAACGCCGAGTTCGGCATCCAGCACCTGTTTGTCCAGCTCCTTGTGCCGCTGGTAGAGGCGCTTGAACTCGTCGCTCTGCTCCATCATTGCCTGAACATCGTCGGGGTTCTGGTTTTCGAACATCTCCAACCCTCCTCTGAATGGCTGTGTCGCGTGGATGAGGCGCGCGCGGCCGCCGGCACTGAAGCCGGTGATCGTTCGGTCGATGGGATTCGGCTGCGGCAATGGCCCGTGCGCTGCCCGCCTTCCTCGCGAAGGCTTTGCCTGGAACGCAGCGCTGTCAGTCGGACCATCAAGCCCTCCGGAAGCCGTGGGCGCTGGGGAGCACTCCCCGGATCGAGCCTACTCCGCTTGCCTGCACGCGGCAACTGCACGCGGGGGCAGCTAGCATGCAAGCAAAGTCCTCCGGTGGATCAGCATGTCCGAAAGCCCCGCAAGCACAAGCTCGCCGCTGCTGCGCGCAGCCGAGGCGACCCTCAACCGCCTGCTCGCGCTCGACTCGGTCGTCGCGGCTGACCTGGCGGCGCTGGAGGGGCGCACGGTGGCGCTGCGGCTCAAGCCCTGGCCGAAGCCGATCCGCGCCAGCGTCACCCAGGGGCGCTTCCGGCTCGAGGATGCCGCCGAGGCCGACCTGTCGATCGCCGCGACACCCGGCGCCTTGCTGGCACTGGCCGGAGAGCGCGGTGGCCTCGCCTTGCCGGCTGGCCGCATCGAGATCGCCGGTGACGCCGACCTGGCGCGCCGCCTGCAGAAGCTCGTCGCCGGCTACAGCCCGGACCTCGACGCGCCGCTGGCCGCAGCCTTTGGCGAGGTGGCGGGTCACCAGATCGGCAAGGGTTTGCGCGCCGCCCTTGCCTTCGGTCGCGACACGCTGCGCACGCTGACCCGTTCGACCGCCGAGTACCTGCGCGAGGAGTCGCGTGACCTGGTGGCGCCCGGCGAAGTCGAGGCCTTCATCGAGGAGGTCGATGGCGTGCGCGATGCGGTCGAACGCGCCGAAGCGCGCATCCAGCGCCTGGCCCGGCGGCGCGCAGTGCGGGCGGGCAGCGCATGACCCGTTTCCGCGCCGTGCTCCGCCTGTTCCGGATCTTGCGGGTCCTGGTCCGTCATCGCCTCGACGAATCGATTCCGGCCGCGCGCTACGTGCTGCCCTTCGCCTGGCTGCGCGCCTTGTTGCCGCGCGCCGCTGGCTCCGAGGCGATGAGTCGCGGCGAACGGCTGCGCCGGGCGCTCGAGGAGTTGGGACCGATCTTCGTCAAGTTCGGGCAGATCCTGTCGACGCGCCGCGACCTGCTGCCGGCCGATGTCGCCGATGCGCTCGAGCTGCTGCAGGACCGCGTCGCACCGTTTCCGGGCGCCGAAGCGAGAGCGCTGATCGAGGCCGAGCTGGGCGCGCCGATCATGGAACTGTATGCGAGTTTCGACGAGACGCCGCTGGCCTCGGCCTCGATCGCCCAGGTGCATCCGGCGACGCTGCCCGATGGGCGCGAGGTGGTGGTCAAGGTGCTGCGGCCGGGCATCCACGACCGTGTCGCCGAGGACCTGGCGCTGCTGAAGGCGGTGGCCGGCATCGTCAATGCCCGCCACCCGAACGCCGACAAGATTCGCCCGCTGGAGGTGGTCGCCGAGATCGAGCGCACACTGACGCTGGAGCTGGACCTGATGCGCGAGGCCGCCAATGGCAGCCTGCTCCGGCGCAACTGGCTGGGCTCGCACGAGCTGAAGGTACCCGAGATGCTGTGGCCGCTGACGCGCTCGGGGATCATCACGATGGAGCGGGTCTACGGCATCCCGCTCAATGATCTCGACGCGCTGCGCGCGGCCGGAGTGAATTTCGAGAGGCTGGCCGAGCGCGCGGTGCGCCTGTTCTACACCCAGGTCTTCCGCGACAACTTCTTCCACGCCGATGTGCACCCCGGCAACATCCTGATTTCGCGCGAGCAGCCCGAGGATCCGGGCTTCATCGCCCTCGACTTCGGGATCATGGGCACCCTGCCACCGGCCGACCAGCGCTACCTCGCGGAGAACTTCACCGCGCTCTTCAACCAGGATTACCGGCGCATCGCCGAGTTGCACATCGAAGCGGGATGGATGCCGGCGAGCATTCGCCTCGACGATCTCGAGGGCGCGGTGCGCGGGGTCTGCGAGCCCTATTTCACCCGCCCCTTGAGCGAGGTCTCGCTGGGCGAGGTGGTGATGAAGCTCTTCGAGGTCGCCCACCAGTACCAGCTGACGATCCAGCCGCAGCTCATCCTGTTGCAGAAGACGCTGCTCAACATCGAGGGCCTGGCGCGCACCCTGTGGCCGAAGCTCGATTTGTGGGCTGTCGCCAAGCCGGTATTGGCGAAGATCATGGCCGAGAAGTACGGCCTGAATGCGGCCGCCCGCGAGGTGCGCACGCGCCTGCCGGGCTGGATCCAGAACGCGCCCGAGCTGCCGCGGCTGGTGCACGAATTCCTGCGCCAGGCGGTCGCCGGCGAGCACGAACTGCGCATGCGCTCGCCCGACATCGAGCGCCTGATCAGCGTGACCCGCCAAGGCCAGCGCCAGACCGCGCTCGCGATCCTCGGCAGCGGTTTGATCATCGTCGCGACCATCCTCTACGGGCTCGAGGCCGGCGGCCCCAAGTACGCCGGCATCCCGCTCGCCGCGGGCATTGCCGCGCTCGGTGGGTTGTGGGCTTTCCTTGCCGCGTGGCCGCGACGGGTGGGGTGAGACGAGGGCACGAGGGCACGAGGGCACGGTTCTCGAACAGATGAGCCGACCGGCGCTACGGAAAGACGAGGTTCGACAGTGGCAGGCGCTTCCGGCCATCCCCCTCACGACTGGGATGCTCTAACCTGCCCTCGTGCCCTCGTGCTACGCCGCCACCGACTCCGCCACGCCCTCGCGGCCGAAACGCAATTCGGCACTGGTCACGCCGGGCAGGTTGCGCAGCAACTCGGGCAGTGCGGGATCACCGCGCAGGCGCCATCCGCTACCGAGTTCGAGGTCGATCGTCGCGCCCTCCTTCCTGACCCGCAGCTGCAGCCGCACCGCGCCACCGCGAAACGGTGTCAGCACGCGCTTGAGCTGGGCGGCGAAGTCGACGCCGGGTGAATCCACCTCGAGCAGCAGCGCGCGGGCGTGCTGCTGGCAGGCGGCTTCCAGTGTCAGCGCGCGACGCACGCGCAATTGCGGGCCGCCGCTGAACTCGTCCCAGGCGGCGCTGCCTTCGAGCACGAGGATCTCGCCGGTGCGCAGCAGGCCGCCGAACTCGGCGTAGGCCTCGGTGTAGAAGGCCGCTTCCATGCGCCCGGAGGCGTCCTGGAACTGCACGAAGGCGACGTTCTCGCCGCGCTTGCGCATCGGGCCGACCATGCCGGCGACGGTGAGCTGCAACTCGCCGGCACGACCACGGCGTTCGCGCGGCACGCGCCCGGCAACCTCGCCCAGCCGGCAACTGACGATGCCGGACAGCCAGGGGGCGGTGGCCTCGACCGGGTGGCCCGAGACGTACCAACCAAGGGTGGCCATCTCCGCCTTCAGCCGGTCGAGCAGCGGCAGGTCGGGCAGGCTCTGCACCTTCGGTGCGGGTGCCGCCACCATGCCGCCAACGCCGAAGAGATCCACCTGCCCCGCGGCGCCGTCACGGCTACGCTGCTCGGCGGCCTTGAGCGCATCCGGCAGCGCCGCCAGCAGGCTGGCGCGATTGGGGCCGAGCGCATCGAGGGCGCCCGAACCGACCAGTGCCTCGAGTACGCGGCGGTTGATCTTGGAGAGATCGACGCGCTGGCAGAAGTCGTAGAGATCGCGATAGGGGCCGCCGCGTTCGCGTTCGCCGGCGATCGCGGCGGCGACGGGTTCGCCGACGCCCTTGATCGCGCCGAGGCCGTAGCGGATATGGCGCGGGCTGGTTGCGGCGAAGTGATGGATCGAGTGGTTGACGCAGGGCGGCAGTACCGTGATCCCGCGGCTGCGCGCATCGTCGAGGAAATCGACCACCGCCTCGGTCTTGTCCATGTCCGAGGACAGGGTCGCGGCCATGAACTCGGCCGGATAGTGCTGCTTGAGCCAGGCGGTCTGGTAGGCGACCAGGGCGTAGGCGGCGGCATGCGACTTGTTGAAGCCGTAGCCGGCGAACTTTTCCATCAGATCGAAGATCGCGTCGGCGCGTGCCTCGTCGACGCCGTTCTTCGCTGCGCCCTCGCGGAAGATGCCGCGGTGCTTGACCATCTCCTCGGGCTTCTTCTTGCCCATCGCGCGGCGCAGCAGGTCGGCGCCGCCCAGCGAGTAGCCGCCGACGATCTGCGCCATCTGCATGACCTGCTCCTGGTAGACCATGATCCCGTAGGTCTCCTTCAGGATCGGTTCCACCCGCGGATCGGGATAGGCGATCTCCTCCTTGCCGTGCTTGCGCGCGCAGAAACTCGGGATCAGCTCCATCGGGCCGGGCCGATACAGTGAGACCAGCGCGATCAGGTCTTCGAAGCGGTCGGGGCGCGCGTCCTTGAGCAGCCGCTGCATGCCCGGCGATTCGAACTGGAACACGGCGACGGTGTCGCCGCGGGCAAAGAGTTCGTAGGTCGGGCGATCGTCGAGCGGCAGCAGTTAGATTTCGATATCGGGCTCGCCGGCGGCACGACGCCGCGCGTTGATTGCCGCCAGCGCCAAGACCACGATGGTCAGCGTGCGCAGGCCAAGGAAATCGAACTTCACCAGGCCGATGGTCTCGACGTCGTCCTTGTCGAA
>JANJUH010000214.1 GCA_024710675.1 Lysobacterales bacterium | reverse complement strand
TCGCAGTTTCCCCCGGGCTACCCGGCCTTCCTCGCCCTGGTCGGTGCCGGCAGCGCGGATCCGGTGCGTGCACTGGTGGCCCAGGCCGGCCTCGTCATCGTCGCGTGCGCGCTGTTGCTGGCCTGGTATCGAAAGCTGCTGGCGAGCTGGCCGGCCGCGGCAATCCTCGCAGCGCTGGCCCTGCTGCTGCCCTGGCAGTTGCCGTGGGCCTTCGAGCCCTCCAGCGAGCCGCTGTTCGTCGTCCTGCTCGCGGCAACCGTGCTGCTGGCACACGGAGAGCGACCGACGGTGGCCCGGCTGTGGCTGATCGCGCTGCTGGTCGGCTACCTGTGCCTGGTCCGCACAGCCGGCGCGCCGATGCTGCTGGCGCTGGCCATTTGGGCCCATGGCCGCGGTTTCGGCGTGGCACGCACGGGCCTGGCGCTGGGCCTCGGCGCACTGCCGGCCACCGGCTGGCAGCTCTACAAGCACGGCCAACCCTTTTCGGCGAGCTACCTCGACAGCCTGCCGGCAGCCTGGACCCGCTTTCTCGACGAGCCAATGGCGATGACGGCCAGCCAACTGCGCGCCTGGGTCGAAGGACTGTCGCCGACGATTGCCGTCGACGGCATGGCCGTGCTCGGCGGAATCGGGCTACTGGCGCTGGCTTTGCCCACCTTGTGGCAACGCCTGCGCCAACGCGAACTCGATGCGCTGTTCCTGGCCCTGTATCTGCCGGCGATCGCGCTGTGGCCCTTCCCGGCGGAGATGTCGCGCCTGGTCGGGGTCAGCCTGCCCTTCCTGCTGCCGCTGGCGACGCTGACCATGTTGCGACTGCTGCCGCGCCATTGGAAGCCCGCGGCATCCGCCGACACCGGCGCCATCGTACTCGCCCTGCTGCTGGCGGCGACGAGCGCGGCGTGGGCCATGCCCCTGGGCCGCGTGCTGGCTGCACCGGCAGAGCCTCCCTTGTCCGCCCATGCGCGCTCGCTGGGCTGGATTGTCGCCGGCCAGCCACTCGAATTACTGGAATCGCAACATCGCACGGCGGAATTGCTCAGGCAGGCGGCGTCGTTGGTGCCCACCGGCGAGTGCATCTACAGCCCGCTGCCAGCGCTAACCTCGCTGCACTCGGGGCGCCTGGCCATGATCACGCCGGCGCAGGTGTTCGACGCCAAGGGCGAGTGGACGGCTCGCCACTGCCGCTGGTTCCTCGTCAGCTCGCTGCAAACCCTGCAAGGCGGACCCGAACCCCTGCACCCGGCCGGCATCGCCGGCCAGCGCCTGCGCCCGGTGCTGGTCTCGCAGATGAAGGCTGCCGACGGCAGCCCGCGGGTCGTCGCGGCGCTGATGGTGCGGCAGGATTGAGCACGCCGCGAAGCGCCCGCTGCCCTACCGCCCTCAGAAGGCCGCATTCCCCGGCGTGCGCGGATACGGGATCACGTCGCGGATGTTGGCCATGCCGGTGACGTAGGCCACGAGGCGCTCGAAGCCGAGGCCGAAGCCGGCGTGCGGCACGCTGCCGTAGCGGCGCAGGTCGCGGTACCACTGGTAGGCCGCGGGCTCGAGGCCGAACTGGCGCATGCGCGCGTCCAGCCGATCGAGTCGCTCCTCGCGCTGGCTGCCGCCGATGATTTCGCCGATGCCGGGCGCGAGCACGTCCATCGCGGCGACCGTGCGGCCGTCCTCGTTCAGACGCATGTAGAAGGCCTTGATCTCCTCGGGGTAGTTCATCACCACCACCGGGCGCCTGGCGTACTCCTCGGTGAGGTAGCGCTCGTGCTCGGTCTGCAGGTCGGCGCCCCAGTGCACGGGAAACTCGAAGGTCTTTCCGCAGTTCTCGAGCACCTTGATCGCATCGCCGTAGTCGATGCGCACGAATTCGGCGTCGACCAGGCCCTCGAGGCGCGAGACCACGCCCTTCTGCACCCGCTCGTCGAAGAAGGCGAGGTCCTCGCCGCAGCGCTCGAGCACATCGCGGAACACGCTCTTCAGCAGCGCTTCGGCGAGCGCGGCGTCGGCATTCAGGTCGGCGAAGGCGATCTCGGGCTCGATCATCCAGAATTCGGCGAGGTGGCGCGGGGTGTTCGAGTTTTCGGCGCGGAAGGTCGGGCCGAAGGTGTAGACCTTGCTCAGCGCGAGGCAGTAGGCCTCGACTGCGAGCTGGCCGGACACCGTGAGATAAGCCTCGCGACCGAAGAAATCCTCGTGGAAATCGACCTTGCCCTCGTCGTTGCGCGGCAGGTTCATCAGGTCCAGCGTGGAGACGCGGAACATCTGGCCGGCGCCTTCGCAGTCGCTGGCGGTGATGATCGGCGTGTTGACCCAGCAGAAGCCCTGTCGGTCGAAGAAGCGGTGGATCGCCTGCGCGATCGCGTGGCGGACGCGGGTGACCGCGCCGAAGGCATTGGTGCGCGGACGCAGGTGGGCGACCTCGCGCAGGAACTCGAAGGAATGCGGCTTGGGCTGGATCGGGTAGGTCTCGGGATCGTCGACGAAGCCGTAGACCTGCACGCTGTCGGCCTGCAGCTCGAAAGCCTGACCCTGGCCCTGCGAACGCACCAGCGTGCCAATGGCCTCCACGGCCGCGCCGCTGGTCAGGCGCAGCACCTCGTCCTGGTAATTGGCCAGCGTCGCCGGCACCACCCACTGCAGATTGGCCAGACAGGAACCGTCATTGACCTGGATGAAGGAGATGCCGGCCTTGGAATCGCGCCGCGTGCGCACCCAGCCGCGCGTCCGCACCTTGGCGCCCTCGGCGACCTTGCCCGCGAGCGCATCCTTGATCGAGACCACGTCCATGCCTTGAATATCCGTGACTGTGCCACACTTGATGGCGAGGGCGCGGATCATACGGCAGGCGCCGCGCGCCCCGGAAAACCGAAGAAGGAATCCTGACGATGTCGATCTCACTGAC
This sequence comes from Lysobacterales bacterium, assembly GCA_024710675.1. GTDB lineage: Bacteria > Pseudomonadota > Gammaproteobacteria > Xanthomonadales > SZUA-5 > JANJUH01. Next base: position 7,640 of record JANJUH010000214.1, on the reverse strand, counting down.
CGCAGCCGCCGCCGATCGCGTGCGCGAGTTCCTGGCCCGCCAGCCCGAGGGCGTGGGCTTGCGTTTCGGCGTGCGCAAGACCGGCTGCAGCGGCTGGGCCTACACCGTCGATGTGGCCACCGAGGTCGCGCCCGACGATCACATCCACGAGGAACACGGGGTCAAGGTGTTGGTGGACCCCAAGGCACTGGCGCTGGTCGAGGGCACCGAGATCGACTTCGTCCGCCAGGGCCTGAACCGCGTGTTCGTGTTCCGGAACCCGAACGTGACCGGCGAATGCGGCTGCGGCGAGAGCTTCTCGGTGGAGCGGGCGGCGGTTTGATTGGCGGCGCCAAGAAAGGGGCACGGGGCAAGGGAAAAGGGACCTGACTTGCGGCATGTTCAGAGGTTCGCCGCACACTTGAACCCCTGCCCCCTGCCCCCTGCCCCTTGCCCCCTGCCCCCTGCCCCTTGCCCCCTACCCGCTGAACACCCAAGCTGGCGCGCCTGCCCACCCGTGCTAGACTCCGCGCCCCCGCCGGGACCCCGGTGGGTTCCTCGCTTCACCGGAATCGTCCGGGAAGCTGTCAATCCGAGAGGACACCATGCGTCATTACGAAGTCGTGTTTCTGGTCCACCCTGACCAGAGCGAGCAGGTGCCTGCGATGGTCGAGCGCTATCGCGGCATGATCGAGGCCGACGGTGGCAAGATCCACCGCCTGGAAGACTGGGGCCGCCGCCAGTTGGCGTACCCGATCGAGCGCCTGCTCAAGGCCCACTATGTGCTGCTCAACGTCGAGTGCTCGGCCGCCGCGCTGAAGGAGCTGCAGGACGCGTTCCGTTTCAACGACGCGGTTCTGCGCCACCTGATCGTGCAGATGAAGGAAGCGGTCACCGAGATGTCGCCGATCATGAAGACCAAGGACGAGAAGCCGCGTCGTCGCGACGATGACGGCGGTGAGTCCGTGGGTTCCGCGGCCTCCGACGACAGCGCCGACGCGCGCGCCTGATCGCACAGCACTAGAAAAGGAATACTCCGATGTCGCGTTTCTTCCGACGCAAGAAGTTCTGCAAGTTCACGGCCGATGGCGTGACCGAGATCGACTACAAGGATCTCAACACGCTGCGCCAGTACGTCACCGAGACGGGCAAGATCGTGCCGAGCCGCATCACCGGCACCCGCGCCCGCTTCCAGCGCCAGTTGTCGACGGCGATCAAGCGCGCCCGTTTCCTGGCCCTGATCCCCTACTGCGACAATCACTGAGGGAGACCCTGAGCCATGGAAATCATCCTGCTGCAGAAGGTCAAGAACCTCGGCAACCTCGGTGACCGCGTCAAGGTCAAGGCCGGTTACAGCCGCAACTTCCTGATCCCTTACGGCAAGGCCGTCCCGGCCACCGCCAACAACATCGCCGAATTCGAGCAGCGTCGCGCCGAGTTCGAGGCCAAGGCCGGCGAGATCCTCGCCGCCGCCCAGGCGCGCCGCGAGCGCATCGAGGGCCAGGCCGTCACGATCAAGGCCAATGCCTCGACCGAAGGCAAGCTCTACGGCTCCGTGGGCCCGCGCGACATCGCCGAGGCCTTCACCGCCGCCGGCATGCCGCTCGAGAAGTCCGAAGTGATCATGGGCGAAGGCCCGATCCGCAAGACCGGCGAGTTCGAGGTCGAAGTGCACCTGCACGCCGACGTCCACACGACGGTCAAGGTCGTCGTCCAGCCCGAGAGCTGAGGCGGCTGTCTTGAAGCACCAGAACCCGCGGCTCCGAGAGGGGTCGCGGGTTTTTTATTGGGTTGCCGGGAGGGTGTAGGAGCGCCCTCTGGGCGCGAAAGAGCTTGCGGAGGTCCAGGATCGCGCCCGAGGGCGCTCCTACGGATGTTCGACCGCCCCCCCTACCCGCTCCTTCGCCCGCAAATCCGCATTGAATCGCCGCGCCGACGCCCGCAACATCACGCCCCATGAGTGATCTACGCCACACCGCGCGAACCCCACCCTATTCGCTGGACGCCGAGCAGGCCGTGCTCGGCGCGCTGATGCTGTCCGAGGAAGCCTATTTCCGGATCTCGGACAAGGTATCGGCCGACGATTTCTACCGCCAGGACCACCGCATCCTCTACGGCGCCATCGCCGCCCTGAAGGAGCGCGGGCAGCCCTGCGATGCAGTGACGCTGGGCGAATACCTCGAGCGCAACGAACAGTCCGAGGCCGCCGGCGGCCTTGGCTATGTGATCGAGATCGCCAACAACACGCCCGGCGCGGCCAACATCGTCGCCTACGCCGAGATCGTTCGCGAGAAGTCAATCCTGCGCCGGCTGATGGAAGCGGGGACGAACATCGTCGACGATGTGCTGGCACCGGAAGGGCGCAGCAGCGAGGAGTTGCTGCAAGAGGCCGAGAAGCGCGTGTTCGACATCGGCGAGCACGGCAAGCGCGGCCGCTCGAGTTTCGTGCCGGTCTCCGAAGCCTTGAAGGAGGCCTACCGGACCATCGAGCACCGCTATTCGAACAAGGGCACGCTGTCCGGCCTCGACACCGGCTACGCCGACCTCAACCACATGACCAACGGGCTGCAACCGGGCGAGCTGATCATCGTCGCGGCACGCCCCTCGATGGGCAAGACCTCCTTCGCGATGAACATCGCCGAGCACGCGGCGATCCAGAGCGGGCTGCCGGTGGCGATCTTCTCGATGGAAATGCCGGTCGCCCAGCTCGCCTTGCGCATGATCTCCTCGCTCGGCCGGGTCGACCAGAAGCGCCTGCGCAACGGCGACCTTGCCGACGAGGATTGGCCGCGCGTGACCAGCGCGATCACGCTGTTGACCCAGGCCAGGATCTTCATCGACGACACCGCCGGCCTCTCGCCCTCGGAGCTGCGCGCCCGCACGCGCCGGCTCAAGCGGGAGCATGGCCTTGGACTGATCGTCATCGATTACCTGCAGCTGATGCAGGTGCCCGGCAACCGCGAGAACCGTGCCACCGAGATCAGCGAGATCTCGCGCAACCTCAAGGCCATCGCCAAGGAAATGAACATCCCGGTGATCGCGCTGTCGCAGCTCAACCGCTCGCTGGAGCAGCGCCAGGACAAGCGTCCGATCATGGCCGATCTGCGTGAGTCGGGCGCCATCGAGCAGGACGCCGACCTGATCTGCTTCATCTATCGCGACGAGTACTACAACCAGGACTCGCCGAAGAAGGGCATTGCCGAGATCATCATCGCCAAGCACCGCAACGGCCCCACCGGGGCGATCGACCTCTGGTTCCGCGGCCAGTTCACCCGCTTCGACTCGATCGCGCGCGAGGCTGGCGCCTTCGAGTCCTACGGCTGATCGCCTCGCGCATCCGATGCCGCTGCGCTTCAAGCTGCTGCTGATCGCCCTGGTCGCCGCCGTCTTTCCGCTGGCGGGCTGGCGATTCGTCGTGCAGATGGAAACCACGCTGCGGATCAGCCAGGAGCGCGCACTGATGGCGGCAGCGCGGACCGCTGCCAGCGCGCTGCCGGCGGCCGATCCGCAATTGCGCCAGGACTTGCTGGCCCCGGCCTCGCTGCGCACCCGCCCGATGGCGCTCGACGTGATTCCCGATGGCTATCGCGACGACTGGGGCGCCTGGCACACCCAGCCCGAAGCCCTGGCGGTGCGCGGCGCGCCCCTGGCCGCCAGGGTCTACGCCGGACGCGGGCCGGCCAGCATCAACCTGTGGCTCAGTGTCGATGACGACAGCGTGGTCGAAGCTGGCAGCGACTCCGCGCTGGCCGAGCGCGCCGACCAGGTCCTGATTGCCGTCCGCGACCGCTTCGGCGAGCGTCGCTGGCGGCTCGCACGCAACCGCCTCGGCGTGGTCGCCGCCCTGCCGCTGGTCGGCGCAGACGGCCGCCAACCCGGGTTCACACTGCCGGCCGCCTGGCTCGAACGCAGCGGCGGCTACGACGTGGAGCTGCGCATCCCGCTCAGCGATCCGGCGCTCGATGTCGCCATCGAGGTCAAGGACTTCCCGGTGGCGGGCGCCGACCTGCCACGCGCCGTGGCCAGCACCGAATGGCACGACAACCGCTTCCGCGCGCTTTCAGGACTCTGGCGCGAGAGCGCGCTGATCCGCAGCCTGATCCCCGAGCACACCCGCCTGCGCGTGCTCGATCACGAGGGCTACGTGCTCGCCCGCGGTGGCTCGCTGCGTCCCGGCAGCGAGCAGACCGACGATGCCGACCTCGGCCTGCTGCGCTGGCTGCGCGCGCTGGTCTACCGCCACCTGCTGGCGCCACCGATGGGCGATGCCGGCGGCTACGACTACGACCGGCTGCGCATCACCACGGACAGCACCGATGCTGCACTGACCGGTACGCCCGGTGTCTCCTGGCGACCGGCTGCGAGCCAGGCCAGCGTGGTGCTGGCGGCGGCGGTGCCGATCCTGCACGGGAGCGACCCGGTCGGCGTCGTCTTGCTCGAACAGACCAGCGATGCGCTGCTGCTCTGGACCAACCGCGCACTCGGAACCCTGTTGCTCGGCGGCCTGCTGACGATGCTGGTCGCGGCCTCGATCCTGTTCGGCTACGTGGGCTACCTGTCCTGGCGCATCCGCAAGCTGCGCAATGCCGCCGAGAACGCGCTGTCGCCGGAAGGTCGCGTGATCGGCAGCTTTCCGCGCTCGCCGGCCGCCGACGAGATCGGCGACCTCAGCCGCAGTTTCGGCCGCCTGCTCGACCAGGTCAGCGCCTACACCGACTATCTGCGCACGCTCGGCAGCAAGCTCTCGCACGAACTGGCCACGCCGCTGGCCGTTGTGAAGTCCTCGCTGGAAAACCTCGAGCAGGAGAAGCTTCCGGAATCCGCGCGCATTTACGCCGAACGTGCGCGATCCGGCGCCGAACGCCTGGGCGCCCTGCTGCGCAATCTCTCGCAAGCCGCACGCATCGAGAGCGCAATCGCAGGAGCCGAGGCCGAGGACTTCGACCTGCGTGACTTCCTGCGCGGCGCCGCCGCCGCCTATCGCGACCTCGCCGCCGATCGCCAGTTCGAACTGGTCCTGCCCGATTTCGCGGTGCCCTTCCACGGCGCGCCGGAACTGCTGCACCAGGCGCTCGACAAGCTCGTCGACAACGCGCTCGGATTCACGCCCCCCGGTGGCTGGATCCGGCTGGAATTGATTCCGGGAGCGGGCCAGCTCGAACTGGTGCTCGCCAACAGCGGCCCGCCGCTCCCGGAGAAAATGCAGGACCGCCTGTTCGACTCGCTGGTGTCGGTCCGCGACGGCCGTGCCACGGTCTCGCCGCACCTTGGCCTCGGCCTGTACATCGTCCGCCTCGTGGCCGAACTGCACCGTGGCGAGGCGATCGCCGAGAACCTGGCGGACGGCGCCGGCGTCGCCTTCCGCATGCGTCTGCAGGGCATGGTGCGGCGCAGCGTGGCCACATGATCCAATCCCACACAGGACCGCACACGATGAAACTCTCCCTCGACGGGCGCCGCGCCCTGGTCGGCGGCGGCAGCCAGGGCATCGGCAAGGCCACTGCACTCGAACTGGCCGGATTGGGCGCCGATGTCACCGTGATCGGACGCGATCGCGCTCGACTTGAATCGACGCTGGCCGAGCTGGCCGAGCGGCGTCCGGGCGCGCATGCCGCGATCGAGGCCGATTACCGCGATCGCGCGGGCCTGGAGCGCGCAGTCGGCGAACACCTGGCCAGCCATCCCGCGCAGATCCTCGTCAACAACACCGGCGGGCCACCACCGGGTGCGATCGAGCACGCTGACGAGGCGGCCTTCCTCGACACCTTCGGCCAGCACCTGCTGTGCAACCAACTGCTCGCGCGCCTGGTGCTGCCGGGCATGCGTGCCGCCGGATACGGTCGCATCGTCAACGTGATCTCGACTTCGGTGAAGGAGCCCATCAAGGGCCTCGGTGTTTCCAACACCATCCGCGGCGCCGTGGCTTCGTGGGCGAAGACGCTCGCCACCGAGCTCGCACCCGAAGGCATCACCGTCAACAACGTGCTGCCGGGCTTCACCCGCACCGCACGCCTGGCCGGACTGATCGTCGGCAAGACGCGCGAAAGCGGAAGACCCGAATCCGAAGTGGAGCGCGGCATGCTCTCGGTGGTGCCGATGGGCCGCTTCGCCGATGCGGTCGAGGTCGCCGCCGTCATCGCATTCCTCGCCAGCCCGGCAGCCAGCTACATCACCGGGATCAATGTGCCGGTGGATGGCGGACGCACATTGTCCCTGTAGCGAGCGTCCCGCGACGCCTGGCGCGATGGGGTTTGCGGCAAGGTCCTTCGCGCGCAGAGCGCGCTCCTACGAAAGGCTGCGAGGCCCGCCATCCGTAGGAGCGCCCTTGGGCGCGATGGCGCTTGCGGCCAGACCTTTCACGCGCAGAGCGCGCTCCTGCGAAAGGCTGCGAGGCCAGCCATCCGTAGGAGCGCCCTTGGGCGCGATGGCGCTTGTGGCAAGGTCTTCGCCCGAAGCACGTTTCCTCATGCCCGACCAGAATGATCGCCGATGCGGAATCGGCTCAGGTGTACAGCCCCTCGGTGCCCGGGAATCGCCCCTCGTCCGAGCGATCACTGAGCGCGTCGTGCTCCCAGGCCTTGAAATCGGCATCGGCGAGCAGCTTTTCCGCATACTCCCGCGCAGCCCCCGTCAGCTCGACGCCGTAGGTGCGGAAGCGCGTTGCGACGGGCGTATAGAAGGCATCGGCGATGCTGCGGGCACCGAATAGCCAGGGACCCTCGGCGGCGTGGCGGGCCCGCAGGCCCTCCCACAACTGGACGATGCGCTCGATGCCGGCGCGGGTTTCCGGCAACCAGGGCTGCGGCGCGCAGCGCCGCCGCAGGTTCATCGGCAGGTCGCGGCGCACGCCCGCGAAGCCCGAGTGCATCTCGGCCGTGACCGCGCGGGCAACGGCACGCGTGGCCGGGTCGGCCGGCCACAGCACACCGGGCGCGACCTGCTCGGCGGCCCACTCGGCGATCGCCAGCGAATCCCAGATCGAAAGGCCATCGACCTCGAGCGCCGGCACCGTACCGGCCGGCGACACCGCCAGCACCTCGGCGATCCGGCGCTCGCCGTAGCCCGGTTGATCGAGGCGAATGACACGTTCCTCGAAGGGGATGGCCGCCCAGCGCAGGCACAGCCAGGGTCGCAAAGACCAGGACGAGAAGTTCTTGTTGCCTACAAAAAGAATCGTGGCCATGACAGCGCTCCTCGCAGACGGCGGACCAGTATCACCGGCCCGCCGGCCTCACCGCGGTGCAAGGAAGGGCAAAGTCGCGGCAGACGACGTCAATGCCGGTGCGCCGACTTCGGGCAATGGCAGGCGCCGGTCGGGCCGTACTCGATGCCATAGACCTGGCCGGCACTGCGATGCAGCTGCCAGTGGAAGCTCGGCGCCGGACGCTGCTTGCCGCCGATTTCGGCCATCTCGGCCTTCACGTCGAACAGCCGGCCGTTGACCATGACCAGTGAAGTCGAAGCGGTCTGGCGGATGTCCTCGAGCGGGTTGCCATCGAGCACGACGAGGTCGGCGCGCTTGCCGGCCTCGAGCGAACCGAGTTCCTTCGCGAAACCGATGTAGTCGGCGCCGTCGATGGTCGCCGCGCGCAGCACCTCGAAGTTCGTGAAGCCGCCCTGCGCGAACATCCACATCTCCCAGTGCGGTGCGAGGCCCTGCA
>JANJUH010000188.1 GCA_024710675.1 Lysobacterales bacterium | reverse complement strand
GTCGCCGATCCATCGCCTGCTGCCAGCACCCGCCAGGCGCGGCTGGCCGGCGGCTTGCCATTGACCAGCACCAGTTCCAGGACCGCCGGCGCCGCCTTGAAGTACTCGCTGCGCGCCGCAGGCCAATGGAGCTGGCCGTCGACCAGCGCACGCCCGGCCGGCAACGCGTTCGACAGCACCTCCACCGGCACCGGGAACAGGTCCCAACCCGCGGCGGGATCAAAGCCCTCGGGCTGCGCGATCGACACCCGCACCTCGCCCCCGATCAAGGCGTATCGGGCACCGTCAGGTCCGGCGACCGGCTGGCGCGCACGCGCCGCGGCGAAATCGGCTGCATGCGCCGCCACCACCTGGCCACCCTCACCCACCGGCAACGCGATCGCCAGTTCCGCCCGCCCGGGAATGCACTCCTCCTTGCAGGCCAGCCAGTCGACCGTCAGCCGCACCGGCACGCTGGCCGCCGCGTAGCCCGCGTCCACGGCCAGCGACATCGGCAACAGGACGCGACCCTCGTAGCCGAAGTTCTGGATGCCGGCCAGCTCGTAACGCTCCGGATGCGGCCATTCGATCGGCCCCAGCGTCACGCCTTCCGGCAACTCCGCGCGCACCCGCGTCGTCAATCCGGCATCACCGGCGTTCTGCCAGTAGCTGTGCCAGTGCGGTGCGTGCTCGAGCAGGACGCCGAGAGCGATGCTGCCGCCGGCAGCGACGCGGTCAGTCTCGGCAAGCAAGGTCGCTGCCAGCTCGGGCGTCTCGACCGTTTCGCTGCGGATATCGGCCGCGGCGATTCCCGCAGCCCCGGTGAGCAACACCCCCCCCGCCAGGATCCAGGCTCTCATTGCGGCTCCGTTCGATGAGATGAGCGAGTCCGGAAGGACCGGATCAGCCGGCAGATGCTTGCAGCGCCGCCGTCACAGCGGCGTCGGGATCACCCTCAGCCCGGCAGCATCCCGTAGCGCACCAGCACCAGGGTCAGCTCGGCCTCGCTGTGCACCTCGAGCTTCTCGTAGATCCGCGACTTGTGGGTGGCCACGGTCTTGTCGCTGATCGCCAGCCGCTCGCCGATGATCACCGAGCGCTCGCCGCGCCCGAGCATCAGCGCGATCTCGAACTCGCGCGGAGTCAGGCGGTCGAGTGGCGAGCTTTCGCCGAGGGTGGTCGCCAGGGCCATGCGCTGGGCGATGGCGTGGCTGATGTAGCGCTGTCCGCGGGCCGCCTGGCGGACTGCCCCGACCAACTCCGCGCCATCGGCGCCCTTGGTCAGGAAGGCCGTGGCACCGGCCTCGATGAGCATCTTCGGCAGGGGACCCTCGCCGTGCATGGTGACGATGACGATGCGCACGGGCGAGCGGGCACGCACCAGGCGTTGCGTCACTTCGATGCCACCGAGGCCCGGCATGCCGACATCGAGCAGCATCACGTCGGGCTTGTGTTCGCGCGCGATCGCCAGCGCCTCCTCGCCGTTGCCACCCTCGGCGACGACGAGCATGTCCGGCTCCTGGGAGAGAATGTGCCGGTAGCCGGCGCGGATCAGCGCATGGTCGTCGACGATGGCGACTCGGATCGGCATGGCAGGGCTCCCGGCAACCAGGGCCTGCGCAGTGTGGAACGCTTTGCGGTCCGCGGCAACGTCCCGGTGCTCGCCAAGGGCGCACGGGGTGAACGCGGGCGGCGGCTGTGCGATCGTAGCGGCTTCGCCGCGATGCAGTCCGCCGATGACGACTCGTTCCGCTATAGCCCGCCGCCTCCACTGTTCGGGACCCGGGACCCGGGACCCGGGAACCGGGAGTAGCGCCGCGCGGTCCTGGTTTCGATCAGCCGGCTTGCCGGTGCTTGTGCTCACCCTGGCGCCGCTCTCACAGGCCATCGCTGCCAGCCTGTGCCCGAGCGATGCCTGGCGCTGCGAACGCGCCGCCGATGGCTGGCACTGCAGCGGCATGCCCAGCGCATTGCCAGCCGAGCGTGCGGACCTCGCGGCCCGCGAGTCGGCCGAGACCCGCCTGTCGGGCGCAAGCCTGAGCGGTCAGGACGGGGTGTCCATGCGCATCGACGGCGGCGCCTCGGCGCAGCGCGCCGACCAGCGCCTGCGGGCCGATGTCCTCGAATACCTCTACGACGGCGAAAAGCTGGTCGCCGAGGGCCAGGTGCACTACGAGGACAGCGCGCAGGCCTTCTATGCCGATCGCGCCGAAGCACGCCTGGCCGAGGACGAGACGCGCGTGGAGAGCGTGCGCTACGCACTGCGCACCCAGCGCGGCCAGGGACGTGCAGCGGTCGCCACCGCCAAGGGCCAGACCTCGGCCTTCGAGCAGGTGACCTACACGACCTGCACCGGCGACGATCCGGACTGGGAGATCTCGGCCGGCGAGATCGAGATCGACCACGAGGCCGGCGTCGGTCGCGCACAGGACTTCCGGTTGCGCCTTGGCGGCGTGCCGGTGCTGTACGTGCCGCGCGCCAGTTTCCCGATCGACGATCGCCGCAAGAGCGGCTTCCTGTCGCCACGCATCGGCGGCGGCAGTGACGGCTTCGACATCGCCGCGCCCTACTACCTCAACCTCGCGCCGAACTACGACGCCACCCTGGTACCGCGCTGGATCGGAGACCGCGGCTTCCAGGCCGGCGGCGAGTTCCGCTACCTGTACGCGCAGGGCTACGGCCAGTTCGACGGCGAATGGCTGCCCGATGACGATCGCTACGGCGACGACCGCTCGCGGGTCCGCTTCCAGCACCACGGCGGCCTGCTGCCGGGAGTGCGCCTCGATGCCGACCTCAACCACGTCTCCGACGATCGCTACTTCGTCGACCTCGGCGACTCGCTGAGCACCTCCTCGACCTCGGTTCTCGGCTCGGTGCTGACACTGTCCGGCGGCGGTCGCGGCTGGCACTGGAGCGTGATGGCCGACGAGTACGAGCTGATCCTGCCCGAGCTGGAGGAGGAAGCGCAGCACGATCCCTACTCCCGGCGGCCGCGCATCGCGCTGGGATTCGACCAGCGCCACGGCCACTGGCGCTACGGTACCGAGTTCGAGTGGGTGGACTTCCGGCGCGACCCGCTGCCGGTATTCGTCGGCAGCGGTTCCTATCGATTCGACGCCGTCACCGAGGGCAATCGCCTCGATGTCCGGCCCTACATCGGCTGGTCGGCAGAGCCATCCTGGGGCCACCTGCGGACGCGCGCGAGCCTGCGCCACACCCGCTTCGACCTCGACCGCGGCCCGGGGACGCCGTGTGCGGCTGCGGGCTGCGCAGACGCATCGCCCAGCCGCACCACGCCCATCCTGTCCGCCGATGCCGGCCTGCTGTTCGAGCGCCCGGGTGCCTTCGGCCGCAGCGACTGGCGGCAGACGCTGGAACCACGCGTCTATGCGCTGTATGTGCCCACCCGCGAGCAGGATGCCCTGCCGGTCTTCGACTCGGCGGCCCTCGACCCCAGCTTCGCCCAGCTCTTCCGCGAGAACCGCTACAGCGGCGCCGACCGCCAGGCCGATGCGCAGCAGCTCTCGGTCGCGCTCACCTCGCGGCTGCTCGACAACGACACCGGTGGTGAACTGGCCGCGCTCAGCATCGGTCAGGCGTATTACTTCGATACCCCCGAGGTTTACCTGCCCGACGAGGCCGATCCCTTCATTGTCGACAATCGGCGGCGTTCGGCCTGGGTGATCGAGGGCCGCGCCGCACTCGGCGACTGGAGCGTCAACGCCGGCTATCGCCACGATCCGGAACGCAGCCGCAGCGATTTCGGCGCCTTCCGCCTGTCGCGCCGCTTCGGTGAGGACGGCCTGCTCAACCTGGGCTACCGCTACCGGCCCGACCAGCCGCTCTGGCTCGGCGATCCGGAGTCGCTCGGCTCACGTATCGGGCTCGAACAGGCCGAGGTCTCCGCGCTGGTCCCCTTCACACCGAACTGGCGCGGCGTGATGCGCTGGAACTACTCGCTGCGCGAAGAGACCACGCTCGAGGCGATCGCCGGTTTCGAGTACGCCAGTTGCTGCTACAGCGTACGTTTGCTTTCGCGCAATTATCTTCGCGGGGTCGGCACCGAGCGCCGCAACGCGATCTACCTCGAGATCGAATTGAACGGGCTCGGCGCCCTGGGACGCGACACAGGGGACTTCCTGCGCCGTGCTATCCTCGGTTATCAGCCTTTCGGAGGCTCTCCCGAATGAGTTTCAAGCGCCTGATTCTTCTGGCTTTTCTGGTCATCATGGCGAGCCCTGCCGGGCTGATCGCGCAGTCCCTTTCCACCCCGGTCGACGAGATCGTCGCGGTGGTCGACGAGGACGTGATCCTGCGCAGCGAGCTCGACCAGGCACTCGACGGCATCCGCCGTCAGTACCGTGGTCGCGAGGCGCAACTGCCGCCCGGCGAGGTGCTCGAGCGCCAGGTACTCGAACGCCTGACCTTGTCGCGCCTGCAATTGCAGCGCGCCGAGGCCACCGGCGTGCGCATCACCGACACCGAGATCGACGGCGCCATCGCCAACATCCTGCGCCAGAACGGCATCGACATCACCCAGTTGCAGCGCCAGCTCGAGGTCGATGGCTTTTCGCTCGCGGAGTTTCGCAAGACCCTGCGCGACGAGCTGATGGTCCAGCGCCTGCGCCAGCGCGTGGTCGATTCGCGCGGCGAGGTCAGCCCCTCGGAACTCGAGATCGCACTGGCCAGCGGTGTGCACCAGCGCGGCGAGGTACGCCTGGCGCTGATCCTGATCGGCGTACCCGATGGCGCCACCGCCGAGCAGATCGAAACGGCGCGCGACAAGGCCGAAGGCGTGCGCAAGCTCGTCGTCGACGAGGGCTCGATGGATTTCACGGCCGCGGCGATCCGCTACTCCGATGCGCCGCAGGCCCTCGAGGGCGGCGACCTCGGCTGGCGCCGATACGACCAGGTACCACCGTCGTTCACCGACCTGCTGCTGGGCATGGACGTGGGCGAGGTCTCGCAACCGCTGCGCACGCCGAGTGGTTTCTACCTGCTGAAAGTGGTCGACAAGCGCGACACCAGCCAGATCGTCGTCACCGAGTACAACCCGCGGCGCATCCTGGTGAAGGTCACCGAGTTGCAGTCCGAGGGCGATGCACAACGCAGCATCGAGGCGATCCACGAGCGCCTGCAGGGTGGCGAGGACTTCGCCAAGCTGGCGCGCGAACTGAGTGAGGACGATGCGACCGCACCGATCTCCGGCGACATGGGCTGGTTTGCCCTGGAAGACATCGCGCCGGAGTTTGCCGAATTGCTGTCGAGCCTGGAGGACGAGGGCTACAGCAAGCCCTTCCGCGCCCCGGAGGGCTGGATGATCATCCAGCGTGCCGCGTCGCGGCAGGCCGATCGCACCGAGGACTATGTGCGCAACCAGGTCCGCGAGAGCCTGCGCCAGCGCAAGGGCGAGGAGGCCTACGAGCAGTTCCTGCGCCAGCTCGAGGGCGAGGCCTACATCGAGTACCGTCTCGGCGGCGCGGCGTCCTGAGGCCGCCATCGCGGCATCGGGCGGCGCCTGGCCATGGCCCGGACCCTGCGCATCGCGATCACGGCCGGCGAACCGGCCGGCATCGGCGCCGAGTTGCTGGTCCGGATCGCGGCGCGGCGCTGGCGCCAGCGCCTGATCGCAATCGCCGATCCCGACGCACTTCTCGAGGCCGCCGCCCGGATCGGCAGCGACCTGGTGCTCGTGCCCGATGATGGATCGAGCCGCAAGGCCTTGCCTGGCGGACACCTCGCGATCTGCCCGCTGAAGCTGGCGAGACGACCGCGACCCGGGCAACTCGACAAGCGCAATGCGCCCGCCACGCTGGCCATGCTCGAGGAAGCGAGTGCCGGCGCCCTCGCCGGCCGCTACGATGCGATCGTGACCGCCCCGGTGCAAAAGAGCGTGCTCGACCGCCCGGACGCACCCTTCAGCGGCCACACCGAATTCTTTGCCGAGCGCGCCGGCAAGGCGCGCGTCGTGATGATGCTGATCGCGCCTGGCGAAGGCGCCCGGCTGCCGCTCAGAGTCGCGCTGGCCACCACCCACCTGCCGCTGCGTGCCGTGCCCGATGCGATTCGCCCGGCCGGGCTCACCACGGTGCTGCGCGTGCTGCACACCAGCCTGCAGCGCGATTACGGCAAGGTCGAGCCGCGCATCGCCGTGCTCGGCCTGAATCCGCATGCCGGGGAAAGCGGCCATCTGGGGATCGAAGACATCGAGGTGATCACTCCGGTCCTGCGGCGCTTGCGCCGGGAAGGCATGCGTCTGGAGGGACCTCTCCCGGCCGACACCGCCTTCACCCCAGCACGCCTGGCGAGCACCGATGCCTTCCTGGCCATGTACCACGACCAGGGCCTGCCGGTACTCAAGTACGCCGGTTTCGGCCGCGCGGTGAATGTGACCCTAGGCCTGCCTTATGTGCGCACCTCGGTCGACCACGGCACCGCGCTCGACATCGCCGGCACGGGCCAGGCCGATCCAGGCTCGCTCTGCGCCGCCATCGAAGAGGCCGCTCGCATGGCGCAGAACCGCAGGACGCCGGCATGAAGGCCCGCAAGCGCTTCGGCCAGAACTTCCTGCGTGACCCGCAGGTGATCGCCCGCATCGTACAGGCGATCGGACCCAAGCCCGGCGACCGCCTCGTGGAGATCGGCCCGGGCCGCGGCGCGATGACCTATCCCTTGCTGGAGGCTGCAGGCAGCTTGACCGCGATCGAGATCGACCGCGACCTGGTGCCGCTGCTGCAGACGGAAGCGCCTGCACACGGCCAGCTCGAATTGATCGAGGCCGATGTGCTGACCGTCGATTTCACGGATCTCGCCGGCGAGGGCCGCCTGCGCGTGGTGGGCAACCTGCCTTACAACATCTCCACGCCGGTACTGTTCCACCTGATGGAGCACGCCGCACACATCCAGGACATGCACTTCATGCTGCAGCGTGAAGTGGTCGACAGGATGGCGGCGGCGCCCGGGAGCAAGGTCTATGGCCGCCTCTCGGTGGCGCTGCAGGCGCGCTGCCGGGTCGAAAAGCTGTTCCGGGTAATGCCCGGCAGTTTCTGGCCGGTGCCCAAGGTCGAGTCAGCCATCGTGCGCTTGACGCCGCTGCAGGATGCCGAGCGCGAAACACTGGCACCGGCGCTAGACCGGGTCTTGCGCGGCGCCTTCGGCCAACGTCGCAAGACCCTCGCCAACGCGCTCTCCGGCGTGCTCGATGCCGTCACCATCGCCAGTTGCGGCCTGCGCCCCGACGCGCGCGCCGAACAGGTGGATGTGGCGGGATTCCTCGCCTTGGCGCGGGCGCTGGCCACGCAGGGTGGGTGACGGTGGATCCGCAGTTCGGCCACGCTTACCGGCACCTGCACGAGGTCCACTTCTGGCCGCGCGCCCGGGCCCGGATCATCGCCTCCGAACTGGATCGGCTGGCCCTGCCGCGTGCGGCCCGCATTCTCGACGTGGGCTGCGGAGACGGTCTTTATTTCCCGCTGCTGGAGCGCTACGGCGAGGTCACCGGCATCGAGACCGACCGCTCACTGATCGCCCCCGACAATCCTCGTCTGGCACGAATTCGCGCCGAGCCACTCGAACATTCGCGCTGGAACGAGCAGCGCTTCGACCTGATCACGGCGCTCGATGTCATCGAGCACATTGAAGACGACCGCGCCGCGCTGGCGCGAATGGCCCATCTGCTGGCTCCCGGGGGGCGAATCCTTCTCACGGTTCCAGCCTTTCCGTCGCTGTGGGATCGCCATGACGAGATCAACTGCCATTTCAGGCGCTACACCCGGAGCAGCCTGCGCCACATCGTGCCCGATCGCCTGGCCTTGTGCTCCCTGCGCTACCTGTTCCCCAGCCTGTACCTGCCGAAGTGGCTGGTGGCCCGCCTGAATCGGGGAAAGGCCGGCATTGTCCAGCACCAACCACCCGGACCCTGGTTGAACAGGCTGGCCGAGGCCTGGCTGGTTGCTGAGGACCGGCTGCTCCGCCGACTTGGCGTCCCCTTCGGGAGTTCCCTGCTGGCCGTGCTGGAGCACCGTCCGCGATGATCGCCACAGGGCAGGCCGGTGAGGGTGAAGCACCTGCCTGGATGCGTCTCACCGCCGGCTTCTGCCTGCTCATGCTCACCGCGTGGCTTGTACTGTCACTTCACTGGGTCGGCATCGAACTCGACGACGGTTACGCAACGATCGTCAATGCCCAGCACCTGCTCGGCATCAGCGATCACTGGATCTGGTCGCGTGGGCCCCTGCCGGCGGTGCTGCTGATGCCTGCCGAGTGGCTCGCACAGTCCCTGGGGCTCGACGCACTCGATGTGCGTCCCCATCACGCCGTCTTCGTGGCGCTGCACCTTGCACATGCATGGCTGGCCTGGCGCCTGCTGTGCCGGGTCCATGGCCAGCGGCTGGCGACGTTGATCGCCTGGGTGGCTGCCGTTCCCACGGTCGCCTGGACCAGCTATGCCGCTTTCATCAGCCACGACATCCTCCCGGGATTGTTACTGTTGATCCTGCTGGTCCTGGCTGGCGAGCACCTCAAGCGCCCGCGTCGCCCGCTCTGGCTGGGCATGGTCGCGATCGGATTTCTGGCCGCGGGCTTCAAGCACCTGATGGCGGCGGTCTGGGTCGTCGTCTTGCTGGGCTGGGCCATGGCCCTGGTCACCAGCAACTCGGACCGCACCCAGCACTCGGCCCGGCGCTGGCTGCAACTGCTGGCCGCCAGCGTCGCGAGCGCCGTGCTGGCGGTCCTGGCCTACGGCCTGTCGCTCGAGTCCACTTTCCCCGACACGCCTCTGTGGCAACGCCCCTTCCTCCAGGTGCAGGCCATCTCGTCCTACTGGCACCTGTGGGGTGATCCGGGCGAGTACATTTACCAGTGGGTGTACCTGCGCAATCTCTGGATCTACGGCCTGCTCACTTCGTGCCTGCTCCTGCCAGGCCTGTGGTTCTCCTGGCGCAGTGGCCGGCCGCTGCTGCGGGCTGGTGTGATCGCCTTTCTCTGCCTGGCTGCACTACTGCAGCTCGCGCCCTTCAAGGAGGCCCGCTATGCCCTGGTGCTCGCGCCGCTGGCGGCCCTGCTGCTGGTTCCGGCGATCGACGCGATGCTGGCGCTGAGGCGTACCTGGCTATGGCCGATGCTGGCCTTGCTTGCCCTCGATCTGGCAATGGCCAGCCACGAGGCCCTGCGCCTGCGACATCCGTTCTACCGCGATGCCGTGCCCGCCTTCCTCGCCTCGCTCCCGCGCGGCGAGGGCGAGGGAAAGATCGTGATGACCGGCTTCCTGAACTTCATCGCGCCGGACCGCTGGGCATTCCACGGCGATCGCTACCACCGGATCGTGCACCTCGCCGACGTGCAACTGGGCCCGCTGCTCGGCTATCCGAAGAGCAGGCTGCTGCGCCGGCAGGACCTGCGCGCGATCACGATGGAGGACTTCGTCGCCGGCGACCATCTGGTCTACGTCAACGACCAGATCGCGCGGGTGACACCGATCGCGCCGGACAACCGAAGTTCGATGCAGCCGTATTTTGCGCAATTGGTGGCACGCGCGGAGAATCTCGCCTTGATCCGGGAGAACGGCATCTACCGTATCCACCCGGGTGGCACCAGGCCCATCATGTTGCTGCCCACGCGAGCCGGCGGCGGCGAGCCACTGGTCACCACGGATGGTCAATTCGAGGCCACCGCCTTGGCCCGCACCATAGGGCTCGAGGGCCGGCCGGAGCGGGTCACGGCGATCGGTATGGAACTGGCAGCGTGGTGCAATCCGGACGGCTGTCGTTATTGGTGAGGCGATCGCCTCGCCGCGCGTATGCAGGGCGCCTCGATCCAGCGCCAACTGGCCATGGCAAGCAGCAAGACCACCCCGCTGACCAGTAGCGCGCGCTGCCCGGGCGACCACGCCGGCAGCAGCGAGACCAGGGCCGTCAGTACCGGCGCGTGCCAGAGATAGATCCCGTAGGTGAGGCGTCCACCGCCCACCAGCGCTCCCGAGATCGCCCGACCGGGTGGCGGTAGCCACACGCAGCCGGCTACGGCGAGTGCGGATGCAAGCGCGGTCAGGGTGCGCAGGTAGACCACGGTGCCGGGCTGCTGCCAGTACTCCCGGACGCCATGCAGCGCGATGGCCAGGATCAGCCACCACATGAGGACCGCGGACAGCAACAGCAGTCCACCGAGCAGGCGGGCCCGATCCACTGAAAGACGCGGGGCCCGCAACCAGATCAGAGCCACCATCACACCGGCCAGGAAGCCATCGAGCACGCCTGGCAACTGGGTGCTCCCGAAGAAAGCAAAGTAGCCCTGGCCAGGCGGTCCTGCGGAGTAGGACCAGTGCAGCACCAGTGCCCGCCAGGCCATTCCTAGCACGAGGGCACCAAGGCACAGCCAGAGCGCCCGCCGGAAATCGAGCAGCCAAGCCCCGAGCAGGGCCACCAGCAGGTAGAACTGCATCTCAACGCCGAGCGTCCAGCTTGGCCCGTTGAGCGCCCCGTGGGTGGTGGGAAACCAGTTGTGGATGAAGAGGAGGTGGGCCGCCAGCGTGCCCAGTGGGTGCGGCCCCTCCCAGAAATCGGGCCTGTTCAGCAAAAGGTCGACGAGGCAGGTCAGCACGAACAGGGGCACGATCCGCGCAATGCGGTGGCGCAGGAAAGTCCGCCGTGGATTCGCGCCTGCGACAGCACGCGCCATCGCGAGCGTCACCACGGCGCCACTGACGGCAAAGAACAGGTCGACGCCGTAGAAACCGAAATGCAGCCACCACCAGGGATAGCCGGTCGGCAAAGCCAGACCGCCCAACTGGCCGAGATGCATCACGAAAACCGACAGCGCTGCAAACAGCCTGAGACCATCAAGCCACGGCCAGTAGACCCGGACCTGGCAGCTGTTCAAGGCGCCGACCCGGGACCACGGGGGCCAAGGCCTGCGCTGCGAAGGCTCTTCATCGGAGGACACGTACCGGCCGTTCGAGCGGGCATGAGCACGCCAGCGTCAACGGAAACTGGCGATCTGCTCGAGCCCCAGCCGCTCGATCGCCGGTACCGTGCAACCCGGCGCCGGGTGGCCGACCACCAGCAGCAGGTAAGCCATCTCATTCGACGGACGGCCGAGGATCTGGTTGAGGAAACCCATCGGGCTCGGCGTGTGGGTGAGCGTCGCCAATCCCGCATGGTGCAAGGCCGCAATGAGCATTCCGCTGGCGATACCGACGGACTCGTGCGGATAGTAGCGCTTGAGCTTGTTGCCCTCGGCGTCGAAGGCGAAGCGCTCGTAGAAGATCGCGATCAGCCACGGCGCGATCTCGAGGAAGGGCTTGTCGGCATCGGTCCCGAGCGGGGCGAGGGCCGCCAGCCACTCCTCCGGCGCACGGCGCTCGTAGAAGGCGCGCTCCTCGGCCTCGGCAGCCTCGCGGATCTGTCGCTTGATGGCCGGATCAGACACAGCCACGAAGCGCCACGGTTGCTGGTTGGCGCCGCTGGGCGCACTGCCGGCGGCGCGCAGCGCCTGTTCGATGACCGCACGCGGCACCGGCGTCGGCGCGTAGTCGCGCACCGTGCGGCGGGTGCTCATCTCTTCGGCGAACTGGCGCGCGCGATCCAGCATCTCGGCATCGTCGCGGCCCGGTCGCTCCAATGCGACCCGCGCTGGTGCAGCACCGGCCACCGGCCTCAATCCCGCGGCGGCGGCGGCGCCAGCACGGTACGGTTGCCGTTGTGCTCGGGCGGGCTGACGATGCCGGCGGCTTCCATCTCCTCGATCAGCCGGGCGGCCCGGTTGTAGCCGATCTTCAGGCGCCGCTGCACGCCGGAAATCGACGCGCGACGGGTTTCGGTGACGATGCGCACCGCCATGTCGTAGAGCGCGTCGGCATCGCCGCCCGCCTCTTCCGGCAGGCCGGTCTCTCCCACGACGCGACCATCGCCCAGTTCCTGGGTGTCCTCGAGGATCTCGTGCAGGTAATCCGGCGCACCCGCCTGCTGGCGCAAATGCTTGACCACCCGGTGCACCTCGTCGTCGGAGACGAAGGCCCCGTGCACGCGTTCGGTGTTGGCCGTGCCGGGCGGCAGGTAGAGCATGTCGCCCTGCC
>JANJUH010000173.1 GCA_024710675.1 Lysobacterales bacterium | reverse complement strand
GTGGTGGCCATGGCGGCAACTCCGGTGCAGCGATGACCCAGTGTGGCGCGCGGCGCGCGGCCGGGTCACTGACCGGGGTCAAGTGGAGGCGGCGCCCGGGGACGGGCGCCCTTGAGCGTTCAGCCCGATGCGGAGCCCCGCTCCCTTGGCATCAAGCCGCGCCCAAAGCCTCCTCCAGGTCCGCGATCAGGTCGTCCGGATGCTCCAGCCCGACTGACAGCCTCAGCAGGCTGGGCGGTGTCGTCGATTCCGGACCCTCGGTCGATTGCCGGTGCTCGACCAGGCTCTCGAAACCACCGAGGCTGGTGGCATTGGTGAAGAGCTTCAGCGCGGCGGCGACCGCGAGCGCGGCAGCGCGGCCACCGTGGACCTCGAGGCTCAGCATCCCGCCATAGCCGCGCATTTCCTGCCGTGCGATGGCGTGCTGCGGGTGGCTTCCGAGGCCCGGGTAATGCACGCGTTCGACGCGCGGGTGGCTGGCGAGGAAGTGCGCGACCGCCGCGGCGTGCCGGCAGTGCCAGTCCATCCTTGGCGCCAGCGTGCGCAGGCCGCGCAGCACCATCCAGCTGGCCAGCGGATGGGCGATCGCGCCCTGCAGCTTGCGCGTCTCGAACACCGCCGCCGACCACTCGTCGTCGCGGGCGAAGACGAGTGCGCCGCCCATCACATCGCTGTGGCCGCCGAGGTACTTGGTGGTCGAATGCAACACCACGTCGGCGCCGAGGGCGAGCGGCGACAGCAAGAGCGGTGTGGCGAAGGTGGCATCGACGACCAGGCGCGCACCGGCCTCCCGGGCGATCGTCGCCAGCTCGGCCACCGGGCTGACCTTCAGCAGCGGGTTGCTCGGCGTTTCGGCCCACAGGCAGCGCGTGCTCGGCCGGAGCGCGGCGCGCACCGCGACCGGATCGCTCATGTCGACCAGGCTCCATTCCAGGCCCCAGCGCGCGGCGGACGTGGCGAGCAGCTTGCGGAAGGCGAAGTAGGTGTCGTCGGCGAGCAGGAGGTGGCTGCCGGCCGGCAGGTTCTGCATCAGCGCGGCGCCGGCGGCCATGCCGGAGGCGAAGGCCAGCGCCTTGGCGCCCCCGTCGAGCGCGGCCAGCGCAGCCTCGAGCCGGTCCTGGGTCGGGTTCGCGTAGCGGCCGTAGAGGTAGCCGGTGATCTCGCCGGCATCGGGCGGATGCTCGAAGGTGGTCGCCAGGTGGATCGGCGGGACGACCGCGCCGGTGGCGGCGTCGATCGCACCGCCGGCGTGCACGGCGAGGGTTTCGGGCTTCATCTCGTCTCCAGCACCTGCTCGAACGGAAGCCGGCATGATGCCTGCCCACCCAGCCGCCGGCAGCCCTCTTGTCGAACCACCGGACCGGATTCGCGCTCGCGGCGCTGGCCGCGGTACTGTTTTCCTTCAAGGCCATCCTGGCCAAGTGGATCTATGTCCATGGCACCGATCCGATCACGCTGATGACGCTGCGGATGGGGCTGGCGGCGCCGGTGTTCCTGATCGTCGCGGTATACCAGTGGCGGCTCGCGGCGCAGCGCGGGGAGCGCCTGAGCGGCGGTGACGCCTGGCGCATCGCGGTCCTCGGCGCGCTCGGCTATTACCTCTCCAGCCTGCTCGATTTCATGGGCCTGCAGCACGTCCCGGCGGCGCTGGAGCGGCTGATCCTGTTCCTGACGCCGACCTTGGTGTTGCTGCTGACCACGCTGGTGCTGCGGCGGCCGGTCGGGCGCGCGCAGAAGCTGGCGTTGGCGGTCTCCTACGCCGGCACCGTGCTGGTTTTCATCGAGCATCTGCGCTTCGACGGCGGTCGCATCCTGCTCGGCTCGGCGCTGGTCTTCGGCGCGGCGCTCGCCTACGCGATCTACCTCGTCGGCTCGGGCGAACTGGTGCGACGCCTCGGCAGCCTGCGCCTCGTCAGCTACGTGATGCTGGTCTCGACCGCGCTGACCGCGGCGCATTACCTGATCGTCCACCCGCCCGCCGGGCTGCTGCAGCCGACGCCGGTGCTGGGCCTGTCGCTGGTCAACGCACTCGCCTGCACGGTGGCGCCGGTGTTCCTGACGATGGCGGCGATCGAGCGTATCGGCGCCCCGGCGGTGAGCCAGCTCAGCATGATCGGCCCGGTCTCGCTGCTCTTCCTCGGCCACTGGCTGCTCGGCGAGCGCATCACGCCGGTGCAGGTGCTGGGTACCGCGGTGGTGCTGGCCGGGATCGGCTGGCTGGGGTGGCGCGGTGGGCGCACGGCGGCGCCGGCGGATTGATCACCCAGCCCCGCAGGACCGCCTGACCACCAGCCGCGCCGGCAGCATGACGCTGGCGACCTCTTCGCGGCGCAACTGTTTCAGCAGCACCTCGACCAGCATCTCGCCTGCGCGCTTGGCGTCCTGGGCGACGGTGGTCAGCGGCGGGCTGGCGAAGCGGGCCATCGGAATGTCGTCGAAGCCGACGACGGCCACCTTGTCGGGCACGGCGATCACGCGATCGGACAGGGCCCGCATCGCGCCGATGGCCAGCAGGTCGCTGGCGGCGAAGACGGCGTCGAAAGCGATGCCACGGCCGAGCAAGGCCTCCATCGCCTGCTGGCCGATCGGCTCGCTGGAATCGTCGGCATCCACCTGCAGCGCCGGATCGACAGCGAGGCCGGCGCGCTCCAGCGCCTGGCAGAGGCCAAGGTAGCGATCGCGGAACTCCGGGCGACTTGGGTCGATGCTGCCGATGAAGCCAATGCGGCGGCGACCCTGTGCCAGCAGGTGCTCGGCGGCGATGCGCCCACCCTGGACATTGTCACAGCCGATCGAGAGACCCGGCTGGCCCTCGACCACCGCGCCCCAGCGCACGAAATGCGTGCCTTGCTCGACCAGCCGCTCGAGCTTGCCCTGGGCGACGCGGTAGTCGCCATAACCGAGCAGGATCAGGCCGTCGGCCTTGTGGCTGTCCTGGTAGTCGGCGTGCCAGTCTTCGCTGAGCTGCTGGAAGGAGATCAGCAGGTCATAGCCGGCCTGCGCACAGGCGCGGGTGATCGAGCCCAGCATCGCGAGGAAGAAGGGATTGATCAGCGAGCCGTCGGAGGTCGGGTCCTCGAACAGCAGCAGGGCCAGCGTTTCGGCGTGCTGGCGGCGCAGGCTGGAGGCGTTCTTGTCGACCTTGTAATTCAGTTCCTTGGCGATTGCCTGCACCTTGCGCCGGGTCTCGGCGCTGACCAGCGGGCTGCCGCGCAGTGCGCGCGACACCGTCGCCTGGGAAACCCCGGCGCGATAGGCAATGTCGAAGGAGGTGGGCTTGCCTTTCATCTCTCTCACCGAGCATGCAAGAACGCGTCGAATCATTGTGCGTTGGTGAAAGGGGCAAGCGGCAGGGGGCAGGACATTGGCCGAGCAGCGAATTCCGACCTCAACGCGAACCGGGTCCCCTGCCCCTTGCCCCCTGCCCCCTGGTCGACGCGCGAAAAGGCACACCGAGGCGGTGCGCCCATGGCGCTCTAGTATGCGGCCGCGAGCATGCACGGGACTGTAAACGCGCTGCCAACGAGGGTAGCCGCATAGCCTGCTAGACTCCGCCATCCATCCAAGACCAAGAAGCGCCCTCCGAGGCGCGCCCACGCATGCACGCCCTCGACGATTCCTGGTTCAGCGAAGCCCACGCCGGTTCCAACTCGGCCATTTCCTTCAAGGTCAAGCGCCTGCTCCACTCGGAGAAGACGCCCTACCAGACCATCGACATCTATGAGACCAGCGACTGGGGGAATCTCATGGTGATCGACGGCTGTGTGATGCTGACCACGCGCGACAACTTCCTCTACCACGAGATGATGTCGCACCCGGCGCTGTACACCCATCCGCGCGCCAAGCGTGTCGTCGTCATCGGCGGCGGCGACTGCGGCACGCTGAAGGAAGTGCTCAAGCACGAGGAAGTCGAGGAAGCCGTGCAGTGCGAGATCGACGAGCGCGTCACCCGCCTCGCCGAGCAGTACTTCCCGGAGCTGTGCAGCGCCAACGGCGATCCGCGCGCGAAGCTGGTCTTCGGCGACGGCATCAAGTACATGGCCGAGCACGAGCCGGACTCGCTCGACGTCATCATCGTCGACTCGACCGATCCGGTCGGTCCTGCCGAGGGCCTGTTCAACCGCGCCTTCTACCAGACCTGCCTGAAGGCGCTGCGTCCGGGCGGCATCCTGGTGCAGCAGAGCGAGTCGCCGCTGGTGCACCTGCCGCTGATCACGGCGATGCGCACGCAGATGAAGGGCGCCGGCTTCACCCACCTGCGCACGCTGTGCTTCCCGCAGCCCTGCTATCCCTCCGGCTGGTGGAGCTGCACGATGGCGCGCAAGGGCATCGATCTCAACAGCTTCCGCGAGCGCGGCGCTGCGACCAAGAAGTTCGAGACGCGCTACTACAACGTCGACATCCACCGCGCCGCGCTGGCGATGCCGGAGTTCATGAAGCAGGCCTTCCCGGAGGCCTGAGCGTCCTGGTGGGAGCGCGCTGGACGCGCGATCGGGGTGCCTCGCGGCCAGGTTGATCGCGCCACAAGGGCGCTCCCACAGGCCGCGCGGGGCTCGCTGGGTCTCCTACTTGCCCAGCAAGGCCTTCAGCTTCGCCTTGATCTCTTCCTGGCTGCCGCGCGCCACCACCTGGCCGCCTTGGGCCAGCTCGAAACACGCCAGCTCCTCGCGACCGTCGGCGTATCGTTTCGACAGCTTGATGATCTGGTAATCGCCGGTCTTGCCCAGCGGCGCACGCACGATGGTCGGGGCCGCAGGCGGCGGCGGGGTGACTGGCTTGGGCGCCGGCGGCGTCACGATCGGCACCTCGCGAGTGGCCGCCAATGGCCGCGCCGGCGTGGCGCGATCGTCGGCAGGTAACTCGATATCGGGCAGCGTATCGCCGTCGAACAGCGGCTTGACCTCTTCGCGCGGCGCCACGGTCTCGAACAGCCGGGCGCCCGGCGCGATCGGCTCGACGGTGTCGAACAAGGGCTTCGGCGCTGACGCCGATGCGCTGCTCGGCGGCGCCGATCGCGCTGGCGCGGCGACCGGGGTCACCTCACGGGTGACCGCAAGCTGGCCCGGCGCGGGCACCGGTGGCACTTCGCGGGTCACCGCCGAGGCCGCTGCCGGCGTGGGCTTCGGGTCGGCGGCGGGCTTGGCCTTCAGGCCTGAGAGGTCCATCCCGCTCAAGTCGAACTCGATGACGCCGCCATGATCTTCGGGCTCGGATGCGGGCGTCGGGGCCGGTGGTGGGGCGGGGCGTGCTGGCTCAGGCATGCGCGGAGCCGCCGCGGCAGGCGCAGAGGGCGCAGCAGGCGCTTGCCGCGCCGAGGCAGCCTTCGGCATCACCGAAGGCGGTGTCGTCGAGATCAGTCCCGGCGTCCATTCCAGAGGCGCGAGTTCCTGCGGGCCCTCGTCGACTGGCGGCGGAGGTGGAGCTGCCGGCGCTGGCATCCTGCTGCGCGCGCTCATCTGGTCACCCGCCGCCGGGCCCGGCGCCGGCGGCGGTGGCGGGATCGCAGGGCCGCCGGCCGCTGCCAGCGCCGGCATCGCACCGCCGCCGGCCAGCCGTTCCGCCGCCATCTGCTTCGCTCGCTCGCTCATGGCGGCCAACCGACTCGTCCGCTTCGAGGCCTTGTCGGCCTTGCGCTTCTGCTGGATCGCATAGGTGATCGCGCTGCCGATCGCGATCAGGATCACCGCGGCGATCCAGGGACGCGCGGCCAACCAGCCGACGACGATGGTCACCAGGCCCATCATCAGCCCGAACAGGCCGCCGGCGATCGTCGCCGACATCGTCACCAGCGAGCCCACCACCGGGATCATGCCGAGGAATCCGACCAGCCAGCGGGCCATGCCGGCGGCACCGATGACCGCACCGAGCAGGCCGGCGATGCGCAGCGTGTGGGTCATCTCGGCCGTCAGCGCCTCTTCCTCGCGGACCATGGTGACCGCATCACGGACACCACCGGCGGCCAGCAGCACCTCGTCGCCATTGCTGGCCTTCCACGGCGTGATGCTTTCGCCGGACTGGGCGCCGACCAGGCTCAGCTCGTAGTTGTTGCGCAACTCGTAGAAGCTGACCGCGAGGTCGCCGACCTCCGGCTCCGCGCTCTCCGGCGTGCCCTTGTAGTACACCGCATCCTCGACCAGCGTGTACCAGCCGCGATCGGCGAGCCTGGCCGGCAGCGCCGGCAGCTCGGTGATCTCGCGCGCCCAGTTGCCGAGGCTGCCGGGATAGGTCTCGCCCATCTCCCAGATCGCGCGCCGCGCGACCTCGACATTGTCGAAGCGGAAAGGTCCGAAGCGCGCGTCGGCGGCGAAGAAGCCATCGCCGGTCAGCGTGGGCGGCGGGTTGTAATGGCCCGAGGGCTCGTGGAACTGGCTGGAATCGTGGTACTCCGAATCCCAGTCCTTCACGTAATGGTAGGTGGTCTTCTTCTTGCTGCCCTTGCCGGTGGTCTCCGCGTACTCGATCCACTGGTACATGTAGACCTCGCGGTAGAGCGCGGGGCCGGCGACGCGCACGCCAAACATGTCGTCCTCGGCGCCGCCGCTGCTGCTGACGCGTGCGCTCAGGTGGATGGGCTTGCCTTCGAGCGCGGGATCGATGGTCGTCGCCGGCGCCAGCACGATCTGGTCGCCGATCTCCGACAGCGCCTCGGCGTGGCGCTGGCTGTAGCCCTCGTTCCAGAACAGCACGAGGATCGCGATCAGGAACAGCCCGCCCGAACTGATCGAGCGCGTGTTGCTGCGCAAACTGCCGAACCAGCTGTCGCCGGATTCCTCGTCGCCGCCCTCGACCTCGATGTCTTCGTCCAGCATCGTCCTGTGCCCCGGCGCAAATGTGACGAAAGTCTAGCGGCAAGGTGCAGGCTTCGTGGAGGTTTCCCCGCGCAGCCGGCGACGAACGGTCATTCCCCGGCGCCGGACAGCTCCACGGCATCGATCGGCATGTCGGCGGCCAGCGCGTAGAGGTGCTCCCCGACCTCGCCACCCGCCAGGTGCAGTTGCGCGCGCAAGGTGGGAATGCGCGCCAGCCGTCCCTGGCGCAGCACATGCAGGCCGCCCAGCGCTTCCCAGAGGCGCCAGTCCAGTGCCTTGACCACGGCCTCGATGGTCGCGAAGCGCGCCGCGAGGATGCGCTGCCGGCTGGGCTCATCGGCCATTTCCCACAGTCCCTGCTCGGCCCGGTTCAGCACGCGCACGGCCAGCCGCCGGGCGCCGGCGATCGGCCGCGGCGTGATCACGTCCACGCCCAGGCAGGCGCAGCGGCCGAGGGCCAGCAGCGCCAGCGCATCGTCGTGAGCCAGGCTGAAGGCACCCGGGAAGCCTGTGACCGAAGGCTTGCCATTGGCCGAGCGCTGCACTGTCAGCGCCTCCGGCGAAGAGCCCGCGATCGCTGCGAGGATCGGGCGTACCCGCGCCCAGACATGCCGCGAGCGCTCCTCGGCATCGGCGAAGGGTGGCAGCGCAAATGCGTGCAGGGTGATGGTGCCGGGAGGCGGCAAGGCGCTCATGAAGCCTGCGTTCGGTCGGAAACGCCTCTTGTTTACCAGATTTCGTGCCGCGCTGGCCCGCGCGCTTCCTTGTCCATTCCAGCACGGGCGCGGTACGCTGCCACCCTCCTTCACTGTTTTCTGACCTCCTGTGCCTCGCACCTTCAGCCCCAACGAGCGTCTGGCCGACGTCCGTTACGATATCCGCGGCCCCCTGCATGCACGCGCGCTCGAGTTCGAGGAGCAGGGGCGTCCGATCATCCGCCTCAACATCGGCAATCCGGGTCGCTTCGGTTTCGAGGCGCCCGCGCATATCCGCGAGGCCATCGCCCGCCACCTGCCGGACAGCGAGGCCTACTGCCACCAGCAGGGCCTGACCCATGCCCGCGAGTCCATCGCGAAGGTCATGCGCGCCCGCGGGCTGCCCGAGGTCGACACCACGCACGTCTTCGTCGGCAATGGCGTCAGCGAACTGATCGATCTGGCGCTGCGCGGCCTGCTGAATCCCGGTGACGAGGTCCTGGTGCCGGCACCGGACTACCCGCTGTGGACCGCCGCGGTCATCTTGAACGACGGCCAGCCCGTGCACTACCCGTGCCCGCCGGAGCGCCAGGGCCTGCCGGATCCGGAGGAGATCGAGCGGATGATCGGCCCGCGCACGCGCGCGATCGTCGTCATCAACCCGAACAACCCGAACGGCGCGGTCTACCCCGAGGAGCTGCTGGCAGCGATCGGCCGCATCGCCGAACGCCATCGCCTGGTGGTGTTCAGCGACGAGATCTACGAGGGCCTGCTCTACGAGGGTGCGGTCTTCCATCCGATGGCGCGCTTCGCCCGCGAGACACTAACGGTGTCGATGAACGGCCTGTCGAAGATGCATCGCGCCTGCGGGTATCGCGTCGGCTGGATGGCGCTGTCGGGCCAGCTCGAGGCCGCCCGCGAGTACCTGAAGAGCCTCGATCTGCTCGCCGCGCTGCGCCTGTGCAGCAATGTGCAGGGGCAATGGGCGATCCCGGCCGCACTCGAAGGCCCGGACACCCACACGGCACTGTGCCAGCCCGGCGGGCGCCTGTTCGAGACCCGCGCGGCGCTGTTGCGCGCGGTCGGCCGCAGCCGCCACCTGCACGTGGTCGCGCCGCGTGGCGCAATGTACGGATTCGTCGGCGTGCGCACCGAGGCCTGGGCCGATTTCGACGACCAGGCCTTCGCCTTCGATCTGCTCGACCAGCGCCAGATCCTGATCGTCCCGGGCTCCTCCTTCAACGTGCCCTACCGCGACCACTTCCGCATCACGCTGCTGCCCGAGGCGGCGGTGATGGAGCGTGTGATCGACAGCATCGATGATTTCGTCGAGGAGCGCTTGCGCGCGGCACGGCGGCCGCGGATGGCGCAGGTGGCCTGAGGTGCTGCCGGCGCTGGCGCTGGCCATGGCCATGGCCGGTGGTGCTGCCGCCGATACCGATCCGGCGCGAATGCTGGCGCTCGGCGACTCCTACACCATCGGCGAGGCAGTGGCGGCCGGCGAACGCTGGCCTGTGCAACTCGCCGGGCGCCTGCGCGCCGGGGGAATCGCGATCGCCGGGCCCGACATGGTCGCCCGTACCGGCTGGACCACCGATGAGCTGGCGGCGGCGCTCGATGCCGTCGACCGCGGCGAGTCGGTCGTACTGACCTCTGCCGGCGAGACGGCGGCAAAGCCGGCCCCACCCTATGCCCTGGTGACGCTGCTGATCGGCGTCAACAACCAGTACCGCGGACG
>JANJUH010000140.1 GCA_024710675.1 Lysobacterales bacterium | reverse complement strand
GCTCTCGGGCGGCATGAAGCGGCGCGTGATGATCGCCAAGGCGCTGGCCCACGAGCCTTTGCTGCTCTTCCTCGACGAGCCCACCGCCGGGGTCGATGTCGAACTGCGTCGCGACATGTGGGCGCTGGTGCGGCGCCTGCGCGAGGACGGCGTGACCGTGATCCTGACCACGCACTACCTGGAGGAAGCCGAGGAGATGGCCGACCGCATCGGCGTGATCCAGCGCGGCGAGCTGATGCTGGTCGAGGAGAAGCGTGCGCTGATGCAGCGGCTCGGCAAGCGGCGGCTGCATGTCCATCTCGAATCCGCGCTCGAATCGCTCCCTGCAGAACTCGACGATGGCCGGCTGAAACTGGAGCAGGCCGGTAGCGTGCTGGCCTTCGATTTCGACGCCAGCGAAGCCAGTGCCGGCGTGCGTGGCGTGCTCAGGCGCCTCGATGCCCTCGGCATCGGTTGGCGCGACCTCGACACCCGCGAGTCCTCGCTGGAGGACATCTTCGTCGAACTGATCCGCGAACAGCGGGAGGCCGCATGAGCGCCGTTCACGAAGTCCCTGCGATCAACTGGCTCGGCATCTGGGCGATCTATCGCTTCGAGATGGCGCGTTTCCTGCGAACGCTGGGGCAGAGCCTGGCCACGCCGGTGATCACCACCTCGCTGTACTTCGTCGTGTTCGGCGCGGCCATCGGCTCGCGCATGGGCGAGATCGACGGGGTGGGCTACGGCAGCTTCATCGTGCCCGGCCTGATCATGCTGACGGTGCTCACCGAGAGCATCAACAACGCCGCTTTCGGCATCTATTTCCCGCGCTGGACCGGTACCCTGTACGAGGTGCTGTCGGCGCCACTCTCGCCAGTCGAGACCGTGCTCGGTTACGTCGGGGCGGCGGCCACCAAGAGCGTGATCCTCGGGCTGATCATCCTCGCCACTGCCAGTCTGTTCGTGCCCATCCACATCGCCCATCCGCTGGCGATGGCGGGCTTCCTGGTGCTGATCGCACTGACCTTCTGCCTGTTCGGTTTCGTGATCGGCATCTTCAGCCAGAACTGGGAACAGTTGCAGGTGGTGCCGATGCTGGTGATCACGCCGCTGACTTTCCTCGGCGGCGCCTTCTATTCGATCGACATGCTGCCCGGCGCCTGGCAGACCATTGCGCTGTTCAATCCCGTGGTCTATCTCGTCAGCGGCTTCCGCTGGACCTTCTTCGGCAGCGCCGACGTGGCCTTCTCGACCAGCCTGGTCGCGACCTTCGGTTTCATGATCGTGTGCCTGGCGGTGATCACCTGGGCCTTCCGCACCGGTTACCGGTTGAAGCAATGAGCAGGGCGCGCGTAGCGTGGGTTGCGCCGCAGGCGCTACCCGCGGGGGCTTGCGGCGGGTTGTCCCCGCGTAGCCCGCCTGCGGCGGCCAACGCGGGCTACGGCCGATGAATCGCGGGGTCGAGGCCGATTTCGCGCGCGGCTGCGCGGCGCACCAGCAGGGGCGGCTCGCCGAGGCGGAGGCGGCGTACCGGCGCGTGCTGGCGCAGATGCCTGCTCACGTTGGTGCCTTGCGCAACCTCGCCGTGCTGGCCTTGCAGACCGGTCACGCCGGGCCGGCGCTGGAGCTCTTCGACGCAGCCCTTGCACGCGCGCCGGGCGATGCCGCATTGCACGGCCAGCGCGGCGATGCCTTGCTGGCCCTGGGGCGCCTGCCGGAGGCGATCTCGGCGCTGCGCGAGGCGACCCGGCTCGATCCGCGCAGTGCAGTGCTGTGGAACAGCCTCGGCATCGCCGAAGAGCGGTACGGCCAGCTCGCGGCCGCGCGGGCGGCGTGGTGCCAGGCCATCGCAGTGCTGGACTCCGGTGGCGCGGTCGGCACGCTGGCGGGTCAGGCCGGTGATCCGCGCACGGCGTTGGCTGCGACCTGCCTGAACAACCTCGGCAATGCCTGCCTCAAGGCCGGCGAGGTGGCCGCGGCCATCGATTGCCATCGGCGCGCGCTGGCGCTGACGCCTGCCAACGCGCTGATCCACAGCAACCTGCTGCGTGACCTCACGCACGTCGACGACCAGACGCCCGAGATGCTGCTGACCGAACACCAAGCGTTCTGGTCCCGATTCGCGCGCGAGTCGGGGCAACCGATCGCGAACGTCGACCGCGACCCCGAACGCCCCCTGCGCATCGGCTGGGTATCCGCCGACTTCCGCGACCACGCGGTCGCCCGCTTCCTGCTGCCCGCGCTGCGCCACCTCGATCGCGGCGCCTTCGCGTCCGTGCTCTACGGCGCGGTGGCACGCCCGGATGCGGTCACGCAACAACTCGCGGCTCTTGCGAGCAAGCTGCGGCAGACCCTCGGCGTGTCGGACGAAGCACTGGCGCGGCAGATCCGCGAGGACCGCATCGACATCCTTATCGACCTCTCCGGCCACACCGGCGACAACCGCCTGCCGCTGTTCGCGTCGAAGCCCGCGCCGCTGCAGATCAGCTGGCTCGGTTACCCGATGACGACAGGGGCGCCGCCAGAGCTGATCGACTACCGGATCAGCGACGCGATCGCCGATCCGCCCGGACTCACCGACGCCCATGCCAGCGAATCCCTGTGGCGCCTGCCGGGCTGCAACTGGTGTTTCGAACCGCCAGTGGCGCCGGAGGTCGAGGAAAGGCCGCCAGTGCTGCGTCGGCCAGGCGCCGAGTTCACCTTCGCCTCCTTCAACGCGATCGCCAAGCTCTCGCCGTCCTGCCTCGCGCTGTGGGCACGGGTGCTGTCCACCGTGCCACGCTCGCGCTTGCTGCTGAAGTCCTTCGCGCTCGCCGATGCCGACACCCGCGCCGCATTGGCCAGGCGCTTCTTCGCGCTCGGCATCGACGAGGAGCGCCTCGTGCTGATGGCCCCGCAGGGCGACACCGCCGCCCACCTCGCCCAGTACCGTCACGTCGACCTGTGCCTCGACTCGCTGCCCTACAACGGCACGACGACGACCTGCGAGGCGCTGTGGATGGGTGTGCCGGTCCTCACTTTGGCCGGTGCCGAACATCGATCGCGGGTGGGTGCCAGCCTGCTCAGCCATGCCGGTTTGCCGGAGCTGGTCGCTGCGGATGAAGAGGGCTTCGTCACGACCGCCGCGGCGCTGGCGACCGATCCGACCCGCCTCGGCGCGCTGCGCCGCGGCCTGCGCCAGCGCCTGCAAGCGTCGCCGTTGATGGATGGCCCCCGTTTCGCCCAAGACTTCGGCGCGGCCTTGCGGGCGATGTGGCGGCAGGTCTGCGTGCGCGGCTGATCAGCGATTTCCGCGCGCGGCGTGGACCCTGTGGGCCCGGATTCATCCGGACGCTTGTGGGCGCCTTCCGCGCGAGCGCGGCGTGGACTTTTTCGGCCCCTCGCTGGCGCGCGTCTTGCGGCGGGTCCGCGGCTTGGGCTCGGGGCCCTTCAGCGCAGCCGGTGCAGGCTCGGGCGTGCTGAAGGCGCGGGCCTCGATCTCGGCGGCCACTTCGTCGCGGGCCTCGGCCCAGACGTCGCCGAGCTCTTCGGCGGTTTCTGCCAGCGCCAGCCTGAGCTTTTCGGCGCCCCGCGCCAGCGTGCGCAATGCCTGGCGCGCCAGATCGGGCCGCTTGACGGCGATCCAGGTGCCGGCACCGACCAGTGCGGTGATTCCGGCCAAGGCCGCCACCGTGGCGGTGCGGCGGGCGAGGTCCTCGAGGCTCATGGGTGTTCTCCTGGCATATGGGGGGAGCCGAGCTTGCGCAGGGCGAGCGCATCGATCATGCACCCCAGGGCGATCGCCTGGTGCAGCACGGCGCTGGCCTCGGGCGGCAGCCAGCGCAACGCCGCCGCGCTCATCAACGCGGCATTGAGTACGCCGACCAGGTCCTGGCGCTGGCGTTCGCGGCGCTGGATCGCGGTCGACAGCATGCGCGCCGCGAGCAGGGACTCGGCGGGATCACCGAGCAGGAGGAAGTGCGCGGGTGCTTCGGCATCGACCGGCGCCAGGGTGACGGCGCCGGGAGGCACCTGCGCTCGCCAGGAAGGTCCGTACACGGCCAGCGTGCTGCCGCTCTCGGCGAGATCCTCCAATGCCTCGCGAACCTCGCTGCGGCGATGACGGATGCAGTCGTCGAAGCCGCCGATATCGCGCGGCGTCTCGGGGTGGGTGATGCGGACGATGCGCCGGAAGCCGGCGGTGCGCGCGCGCGCCAGGAAGGCATCGAGCCCCGGGCGCGCATCCAGTTCGAGCACGATCTCGCCTGCTGGCTGGCCGTCCCGCGCGACCCGGAAAACCCGCCTTCCGGGGGTGCTGGCATGAGGGTCGACCCGCAGCGTCCACTCGCCGGTGCTTTCGACAATGGCGCCGCGCTGGCACAGCGACTCGACGAGTCGATCGTGCCAGCGCCGCGGGTTGCCTGGCTCCAGCAGCGCCGCCAGCAGCGATCGGGCACGGCGGCGGCCCCCGGGCAGCGTGCTCGTCGCCAGTCGCCATTCGCCTTCGACGACCAGGCCAAGGTCTTCGATGACCAGGGTGTCGGCGCGCGCCAGCCGTTCGAGGCCATCGAGATCGGCGAGCACCGCGCCATTGCGTGCGAGCGCCCAGGCGGCGCTGTCGCGTGCCAGCGGTGCGGCCAGCGCCAGGCCGGCGTCGAGATCGGTCTCGAGCAGCGCGCCGGCACGCGCCAGGTCTCCGGTGAAGCCGAGCACGATCGCCGATACGGCCAGCGGCAGCGGCCCCTCGCCGGGTGCGTTCCGCGGCACGCGCCGCGCCCGCAACAGGTGGGTGATCTGGTCGCGGACATGGCTGGCGCTGGACTCGGCCCAGGCCGAGCGCACGCTGGCCTCGCCATTTCCGGCAAGGATCGTGCTCCCGGCAAGGATCATTGCGCCTGGCGCCGGCTCGCAGATCGGGCGGCTTCCGGCGGCGTGCCAGGGGGGCAGCACGCGCAAGGCACCGGAGCGCAGTTCCACGTCCGTGGGCACACGCATGCCGGCTTGCAGGCGGATCCGGTCATCGGGTGCCAGCGCATTGGCGCGCGTCGTGCGCCAAGCTCCAGCGGTCCGGACTTCGCACGGCGAATCGGCATCGGGCTCGAGTTCGAGGAGCAGGCGCGCCGCCTCGGTTTCCTGCGCCTGGCCGAAGCGCTCGGCCAGTGCCTGCAGGCCGAGTCCGCCAAGCGCCGCCAGCGGATGCCCACCGATGGTCTGCGCCGCGCGCGCCAGCAGCACGCGCCAGTCCTCGCCATGGCGCGGTGGGTGTCGCAGCACGCGCAAGCCCAGCGTGGCCAGCGCCAGCGTGCCGCGCCCGGCGGGTGGCAGGAACGGCATCAGCGCCAGCGCCAGGCCAGCCGACAGCGCCGTGGTGGACGGGGCCGCGGATTGCTGGCGACGCGTCCGCGCGAGTTTGGGTGGCGCAGCCAACACATCCAGCACCGCGCTGCGGCTGGCCAGGCGACCGTCGTCGCGGACCAGCACGGTGCGGCGCAGGGCATCGACGCTGACGGCGTCGACGCCGAGGCTCTCGAGGCGGGTGGCGAGGCCGTCGAAATCGATCGCCTGGCCCGCCGCATAACGCACGCGCAGGCGCCGGCTGCTCTGGTGGATGACGCTGTAGCTCGTGCTCATGCTTTGGTCTCCCGTGCCCGCCGGCGCTTGCCGATCTCGCGCAGCAGTGTCGGCGCCAGCGCGCCGGCGGCGATCGCCAGCCAGTCCGTGCCGCGCGGCGGCGCCGTCCGCAGCAGGCTGCGCAGCGGGGGCGCGACCGTGGCGAGCTGGGCCAGGATCGTGGTCAGGATGGCGATCGCCAGCGTGCGGTTGTGGACCAGTGTCGCCGGGCTGATCGGCGCCTCGCTGCGCGCCGAGAAGGCATGGACGAGCTGCGCCAGCGTCAGGGTCATGAAAGCCTGGGTGCGCGCCTGCGGCCCTGCGCCGCGGCGTGCCACCGCCTGGCCATAGACGGCCAGCGTCGCCAGCGTGATGCGGGTGGCGTCGCGGGCCAGCGCGGGCCAATCCTCGCGGCCGATCAGCGCCGCTTCGCGCGCGAAGGGCTTGCGACCGAGGATGCCGGGCTCGGCCGGCTCGAGGCCGAGCGCGATCGCCGGCGAGATGTCGGTGGCGAGGTTGGTCCAGAGGAGGTGCAGTGGATCGAAGGGTTCCGGCAAGCCCAGCACCGTGGTCAGCGCGACGGTCATGAGCTCGCTGAGATTGGTCGACAACAGGTAAGACACCGCCTTGCGCACATTCAGATAGGCCGTGCGCCCCTCGCCGATCGCGAGCAACAGGTCCTCTGGTGCATCGCCGCGCAGGATCAGGTCGGACATCGAGTGGGCGAAGTCGGTGCCGGCTCCACCCATCGCCACGCCCACATCCGCCGCCTTCAGCGCCGGGCCGTCGTTGATGCCGTCGCCGGTCATCGCGACCACGTGCCCACGCGCCTGGAGCGCGCGCACGAGTTCCAGCTTCATTGCCGGCGTCGCACGCGCGAAGGCACTGGCCGCCTCGGCGATGTCACCGAGCTCACGGGAGTCCTCCGGCAGCGTCCCGGCATCGGCCAGCAGGCCTGGCGGGACCAGTCCGATCTGGCGGGCGACGGCCGCGCTGGTGCCGGGCTGGTCGCCGGTGATCATCACCGGACGGATGCCGGCACGC
The DNA here is from genome assembly GCA_024710675.1 of Lysobacterales bacterium. Lineage (GTDB taxonomy): Bacteria > Pseudomonadota > Gammaproteobacteria > Xanthomonadales > SZUA-5 > JANJUH01. The sequence goes on along the minus strand of JANJUH010000140.1, from coordinate 5,477 downwards.
GCAAAGGCGGCGAGCGTCTCGGCCACCCCGGGTCGCAGCGGATCGGCGAGCGCGACGAGGCCCAGCCAGGTCAGCCGGCCGGTCTCGGCCAGCTTGCTGCCGGACTGAGAACCGGAGGCCACCGCGAGCACCCGGTAGCCCTGGCCGGACAGGTGCTCGTTGGCGGCCAGAAGGCGCTTCCGCGTGCGTGCATCGAGCGGACGGATGCACTCGCCGTCGTGCCACGCGCTGGCCCGCTCGAGCACTTCCTGTGGTCGTCCCTTGACCGCGAGCAGGTGCAGTCGCGGCCCCTCGCGATGCAGGCTGACCATGTACGGGTGATGTTCGGAGCGTTGCTTGAAGGCGCAGCGGGGCCGTTGCCGGCGCAGGGCCGCGATGTCGAGGCCCGCGGCGAGCGCCAGGTCGAGCAGGGCGAGCTCGGTCGCCGATCCGCTTGCCTGATCGCCTTGGCGATCGGCCTCGTTGCAGAGCACGAGCACCTCGAGGAAGCCCGGCGGCAGCTCGTGCAGTCGCGACCATTGGCCGGTGGTGTCCGGCTGCCAGCGCCGAGGACCACAGGCGAGGACGGCGACGCTCATGCGGTTCTGGGTCAGGGTGCCGGTCTTGTCCAGACAGACGGTGTCGATGGCGCCGAGGTTTTCGATGGCCCCCAACTCGCGCGCGTAGACGCCGTGGCGCTGCATCCGGCGGATGCCGGTCGCCAGCAGGCTGGTCGCCACAGTCGGCAATCCTTCCGGGATCGCCGCCACGCCTAGCGAGATCGCCGAGCGCAGCACCGGCAGCAGGCCACCGCCGCGCAAGAGACCGAGCACGAGGATGCCGCCGCACGCGACGCCGGCGGCGAGCGCAAGCTGGGCGCCCAGGCGATCGAGATCGTCCTGCAGCTTGGTGCGCGGAGCGCTGGCCCCGCCGGCGAGCGCGCGGATGCGCCCGATCTCGGTGCGTTCGCCGGTGGCCACGACCAGCGCCAGGCCGCTGCCGCCGCTGACAATGGTGCCCATGTGCACCATGTTGACGCGTGCGGACAAGGGACACTCGGCTGGCAGGTCCTCGCGCGGCGCCTTGCGCACCGGCAGGCTCTCGCCGGTCAGCGCCGCTTCGTTGCTGCTCAGGCGATGCGCCTCGAAGACGCGCGCATCGGCGGCGATGCGTTGCCCCGGCGCCAGCACCAGCACATCCCCGGGCACGATCTCCTCGGCCGGGATCGACTGCTGGCGTCCTCCGCGCAGCACCAGCGCGGTGGTCGGCGCGAGCTGGCGCAAACCGGCGACCGTGCGCTCGGCCTGGCGCTCGGTGTAAAAGCCGATCGCCGCGTTGGTGCCGATCACGCCGCTGATCGCCAGCGCATCGAGCCAGGCCCGGCTCGCCGCAGCCAGGCCGGCAGCACCGCCCAGCAGTGCCACCGGCAGGGATGTGAACTGCGCGCGCAGCAACTCGGCATCGCTGCGCTCGGGGATTTCGCCGAGGGCGTTGCGGCCCAGTTGCGTCAGCCGGCGTCTGGATTCGTCCGCGGACAGCCCGCCGACCCGACTCCGGTGGCGCACGAAGCAGGTGCTCATGCGCCCCGCATGCTCGGTGGATGCAGCAGATGGTTGGCCGGCATGCGCAGGCTGCAGGCTCGCGCGGGGTGGCCGATGAGGCCGTGGCGGCTTGCGGGGAGTGCATGGATCGGAGTCCAGCAGGGCCTCGATCCGGTCGATCGCGCACACGACGGCCGTCGGCGCAGCCATCGTGCGCAGGCGGACTAGGCCGGTGGCGGCTGAACAGCGTGCGCTCAGGCCCCCTGCATCCAGGTCCGCTGCCACTCGGCGTGCCAGCGCAGGGTTGCCCAGCAGGCCACGGACGCGCAGGACCGCAGCGGCGTCGCTGCGCTCTACGAGCGTGACCTTGTTCTCGGTGCGTGCCATCGCTGGTCCGCCGGCGGGACGACCCACCTTATCGCCGATCGATGACATCCGGACTGACGCCCGTCAATCTCCGGGTCGTCGCTGGCGACGGCTGATGTGTCGCCCGGAATGCCCTGGTGGCCACCCTGGGCCAATGATGGACGCACCCCGGTGGCGGGGCGATCATCCGGCCGAAACCGAGCCGCGAGTCACGACCAGCATGAGCTACAGCCTGACCAGCATCCGTCCCGCGGGTCCCGACCGCCCTGAGCCGCGGCCGCTGCGGCCAGTGGTCAACTGTGTGGTCTACGGCGCCGACGGGCTCCGGCTGAGCGAACCGACACTGGATGCCATCAGCGACGAGCTCGAGCGCCCCGATGCTTTCGTGTGGATGGGCCTGCACGAGCCGGACGACGTGCTGCTGGAGAAGATCCGCGAGGAGTTCGGCCTGCATCCGCTGGCCGTGGAGGACGCCCGCAACGCGCATCAGCGACCGAAGATCGAGCTTTACGGCGACACCGTGTTCATCGTCGTGCACACCGCGCAGTTCGTCGAGGGCGAGGTGCAGTTCGGCGAGACCCATGTCTTCCTCGGCACGAACTTCCTGATCACGATCCGCCACGGGGCCTCGGCCAGCTATGCGAAGGCACGCGGTGTCTGCGAGCAGGCGCCCGCGATGCTCGCACTGGGTCCCAGCTTCGGGCTCTATGCGGTGCTCGACCAGGTGGTCGACAACTTCTTCCCGGTCGTGGCCAAGGTGGAGGCCGAACTGACGCGCCTCGAGGCCAGTTTGTTTGCCGAGCGCTTCGACAAGGCCACCATCGAGCGTCTGTACGGGCTCAAGCGCCAGCTCACGAGGCTGCGGCTCGCGGTCACGCCGATGCACGACATCCTCAACCAGTTGCATCGCTTCTTCCCCGGCCTCGTGAAGGAGGACGTGCGGGTCTACTTCCGCGATGTCTTCGATCACGCGGTGCGCATTTCCGACGCGATCGCCGCGCTCGGCGAGATGGTTTCGGCGGCGCTGACGGTCAACCTGTCGATGGTCAGTGTCGGCCAGAACGAAATCACCAAGCGCCTCGCCGGCTGGGCGGCGATCCTCGCGATCCCGACCACCACCGGTGCCATCTACGGCATGAACTTCGAGCACATGCCGGAGTTGCAGTGGGAGTACGGCTACTTCGTCGCGATCGGCCTGACGGTGACCGTCTGCGTGGCGCTGTATGCGCGCCTGAAACAGGTGGGGTGGCTTTAGCGGCGGTGGCGCGTCTTGCAGGCCGCTGCAGGAGCGCGCTCTGCGCGCGATGGGGCTTGCCGGAGGACTGGTTCGCGCCCGAGGGCGCTCCTACATCGGATGGCCGATCCTCGCACCCACCTCAGCCGCGCGCCGCCTTGGCCAGGGCTGCGCGGAAGGCTGCCGTGAACTTTCTGACGACGGCCCGCTCGATCAGCCCGCCGATCAGCGGGATGCGCACATGAAAGATGCTGGTCCAGCGCACCGTGGTGCCGCCCGCGTCCGCCCGGCATTCGATGCGCCCGCCGTGATGGTCCACCGGCAGTGTGCGTGGGCCGCTGCGCAGGCTTTCGATGCGGTAGCCGTAGCTGTGCGGCGGATTCCACTCGACGATGCGCTCGGCGAAGTGCAGCGGACCCACCCAGACCTCGCGCAAGGCGCCGAGACCATTGCGATCGCCCTCGCCGGGCGTGGTCACCTTGCAGCGCACGCCCTCGTCGCTGATGAAGCGTTCGTGGTCCGACAGTCGCGCGAAGATCACCTCGGGTGGCTCCGGATAGTGGCGGCTGACGTCGATGGTTTGCATGGCGGGGCTCCCGGTGCTCAGGTCCAGCTCAACATCTGGCCGACGCGCGCATCGGTGCGTCCTGCCAGCATTTCGCGCCAGGCGGCCGTGATGGCCTCGCCACCGTGTGCTGTGCGGATCTCGAACCAGTCGTGGGCGCGGGAGAGGAAAGCCTGCCAACCCGCGGCCAGCTTCTGATCCACCGCGGACCCCCATTCCTGCCGCCGTTTGGCGTACTGCGCCGGCGCGAAGAAGATCTGCGGACGCACGCCGCCGGACGCGCCTTCGAGGCTGCCGGAATCGTGATGGGTGATGCCGACGGCCGCGCTGTGGCGCAGCGCGGCGCCCCAAAGGCCGTGGATGCGCCCGCGCAAGGCGGCGTCGCCAGCGAAATCGAGCAGCACCGTGGGCTCGTCGGCCGCCAATGATTCGATGTCCGGATACGCGACGACGCGGTCGTAGAGGCCGCTGCCAGTGACGAAGTCGATCCGTCCCGGCGAGGTCAGTCCGACCAGCTCCAAGCCGGAGGCTCGCAGCGGGGCGAGCTCTATCGCCGCGGCCATCGCGGTCTTCGACGAAGCCGAGGTCAGCAGGATCCGGCGCGCGCCAAAGGCGGACTGGTCGGCCACGAAATCCGCGAGCAGCCAGGCGGTCGCGTAGAGCGGGTGGAGCAGGGCGGTGAGGTCCTCGATGGACTGGTCGCCGGGCTCGCTGCCGAGACGCCGGTATTCCTGGTAGACCTGCGGCAGGCCAGCGCGATGCGGGCTGGCGTCGGCGAGCGAGGAACGACCGACGCGGCCGGGTTGCAGCAGCGCATGGCTGGCCATCGGCCAGTAGCCGTACAGGCGCTCGCCGACGGCAATTTCGGGGTGTTTCGACGCCAGCACCCGCGCGTGGCCCCAGGCCGGCACCACACCCCAATCCTCGGCGCTGGCCGGAAAGAAGCGCCAGTAATGCATGCGCTCGCCGAGCACGGCATAGGTAACGTTGTTGGCGGTCAGCGACACGCGTTCGGTGGCGAGCAGCAACTGGCCGTCGGCCAGATCGTCAAGCTGTGGAAGCTCCGTCGCGACCACGTGCGTCTGATCGAGCGCGTCCTTGCGCACCTCGAGCGTGAGGCTGGTGGGCATCGGCGGTCTCCATGCGGGCGGTTCGGCGATACTGCCACGCGGCGGAACGAGTGACCGCCGTACGCCTGTGCCGCGGCATGCTGGCTTGAGGAGGAGCGATGCCGACGATCCTGGTCAAGGTCAAGCCGAACGCCCGCCAGAGCCGGTTCGAGCGGCTCGACGACGGCAGCTACAGTGCCGAACTGAAGTCGCCGCCGGTCGACGGCAAGGCCAATGCGGAGTTGATCGGCCTCGTCGCCAAGGCCTTCGGTTGCCCGAAATCCACCGTCGAGATCAAATCCGGCGGCGCCTCGCGGATCAAGCGCGTCACGGTTCCGGGCGAGTAGGGCCAGGCCTGGCCTGCGTCGGGATGTGGGTCCGGTGCCCCTGATGTGGGTCCGGATTCATCCGGACGCTCTTCCCCAAGACCCCACAGGCTGCAAAAGCGTCGGGATGAATCCCGACCCACGGAATCCCGACCCACGATCCAGCCAGTACCCTCAAGCCTCCAGCAAGCTCCGCAGCATCCACGCCGTCTTCTCGTGCACCTCGAGCCGGCGCGTCAGCAGGTCGGCGGTCGGCTGGTCGTGCGCCGCCTCGACCGCGGGGAAGGCCTTGCGCGCGGTGCGGGCCGTGGCTTCGTGCGCCGAGACCAGCGCGCGCACCATGTCCATTGCAGCCAG
>JANJUH010000148.1 GCA_024710675.1 Lysobacterales bacterium | reverse complement strand
CGGCACCGCGGCGATCGACGTCGGCAAGGGCGTGCTGGCGGCGCTGCTGATCGGACCCATGGCGTGGAGCGCGGACAGCGGGCTGTCGCTGCAGGCAACGCAACTGGCTTGCGGCCTGGTGGCAGCGCTGGGGCACTGCTTCCCGGTATTCCACGGCTTCCGTGGCGGCAAGGGTGCAGGGACGCTGTTCGGTGCGGTGATCGTGCTCTTCCCCTGGGCCGCGCTGGCGATGCTGGGTTTGTGGCTGCTGGTGCTGGGCACGACCGGCTACGTCGGCCTCGGCACGGTGATCGCCGGGCTCGGATTCCCGGTGGCGCTGGCCGTCATGGGCGTGCCGCTGGCTTCCGACCTGATGGCGCTGGCGATCGCGTGCGCGCTGTTCCTGGCCTGGACCCATCGCAGCAACCTGGCGCGCCTGCGCGACGGCAACGAGCATCGTTTCGAGAAGGCGCGGGTGCTGTCGCGCTGGTTCGGACGCGGCGGCTAAGGGCTTTTTGGTTCGGCCTCGGGAGCCCGCTTTGCGCTCGAATCGAGCGCGACCTCCGCGCCCGAGGGGGCTCCTGCGGTGGGGTACAAGCCCATCGCGTCGGAGCGCACTCTGCGCGCGATCGGGTGTCCGAAAGCCTTGATCGCGCCCGAGGGCGCTCCTACGGAGGGTTGCATGCCCTTCGCGTAGGAGCGCGCTCTGCGCGCGAACGCGCTCACCTGATCAGGGTGCGAAGGTGCAGGGGCCGTCCTCGAAGTTTTCGGCGAAGAACACATCGTCGCCGGCCACCGTCCAGCCGATGTCACGGAACAGGTCCGCCGTCAGGTCGACGCGATCGAAGATCGTGCCGGTGAGCGCGGGTTCCATCAGCAGGTTCGGGAAGGCGTCGGAGTGGAAGTGCGAGACCGAGGAACCGGATTGCACCGGATTCGGTGCGAACATGCGCACGCAGTTGAAGCGCGTGCCGGCGGCCGGCAAGGAGGGGTCGGTGGTCAGGCTGGCCGTCACGCCCGGGTTCGGCAGGTTGGCCTTCATGGCGTTGCCAAGGTCCTGGCTGACACCCAGCGAAGCGATCGTCACCGCGGCGCTGGTGCCGCCCATGCCGGGCAGGCCCGGACTGGTGTTGTTGGCGATGATGACGCCAATGGCGCCGGCGGCCTGCGCGTTGAGCACCTTCTGCACGAAGGGGCAGAAGCCACGATCGATCAGGGCGATCCTGCCGGCGACCGCCGCTGCGTTGACGAAGGGTGCCTCGCAGCCGTCGGTCGGCGTTCCCGCCGGTGAGCCCGCGCCGGAGACGCCGTCGTTGACCAGCACCACGTCGCCCGTCACTGGGCTGGAGGCGACATCCGGACCGAAGGACGCCGTCTGCGCCTCGTAGCTGCCGGCGATGCCGGCCGGGGCGCTGACCAGCACGCGCGCGGGCGAGCGCAGGAAACGCGGCGCCGCGATGCTGACCTGGCGACCGCTCCAGACCAGGTCCGGATCGTTGATCGCCGAAGCGACGCGCTGAGCGTTGTTCATGTCGAGCCAGCGCTGGTTGGTCTCGGTGTCGTAGAGGAAATGTGCCCAGATCGACGGGCCCGGCGTGAAGTAGGCGCCGGAGGAGGTGTTCACCAGCGAGGTGAAGCCCAGGCCATGGCCGATCTCGTGGAACACCACCGGCAGCAGGGCCGAGCGGTTCGCCGGCGCGGGGACCGAGGGATCGACGCCGTACCACCAGCCCGCAGTGCCGGTCAGGCAGCCGCTGTCGATGCTGACGTTGAAGTTGGTGCTGATGTCATCGGACGCAGGATCGAGATCGCTGCCGGCGAGCGCGTTGGCCAGTGCCGAGGGATAGAAGGTGCCGGCGCGTGGTGCATTCGCGAAATTCGAGAAGGCACCGATCGGTCCTGCGCTACCCAGCACCGCGGAGTTGCCCGAGCAGGTCTGCGGAATCATCCGCGCCTGCACGCGGATCTCGATGCTGCTCGACAGCAGGCGTCCCCACTGGTTGGCCGCCGTGGTGAAGACGCGCAGGCGGCAGGCACCGAGCGTCTCGCCGACCACACAGCCGGCATCGGTGTTGGCGACGATGCTCGGATCGTTGAAGCCGACGCCGGGATCGTTGGTGTTGACGATGGTGACGGTCGCGGCAGTGGCACTGCCGGCTGCAAGCAGCAGGCCGAGGGCGATCGCAGGAGTCAGCCTACTCATCGTCGCGACCCTCCGCGGCAATGGCCTCGTGGGCATGCACCTCGCCGTGCTCGGCGCACCAGGTCGCCAGAGATCCATCGTCCTTGCGGGCCGCCACCATGTACTCGTCGGCCTGGCCATGGAAATTGACCTGGACCATGCCGTTCGGGTGGTCGATGCGCTCGATCAGCTCCATGCGCCGCTCCGGCGTGGGGAGGGCGGCGCCCTTGTCGGGCACGCTGGTGAGTTGCCCGGTCTCAGGGTCAACGTAGGCGCGCATGCCCTCGCTGACCGGTGATTGGTTGTCCTTCGCAGGCGGGGCGGCATCGCTGGCGACGGCCAGCGGGGCGCAGAGCGCCGCCGCGGCGAGCAGCAGTGCACGCAGGGTTGGAGCCATGGGCATGGTCGGATCTCCCGGAGGTTGGGTGGCGGATGCGTGGGTGCCAGGGGGTGACGATTTCCCGGCTTCCCGGCGGGTGAGGCCCGAAGGCATCGCCCGCGGGTAAAACCCTGTCACAAGGTCTGTGTGTCCGGCGTAGTCTTCGCGGCCATGTCCCAACCCCACGCCCAGGCCAACGGCCCCGACGGAATCACGATCGAATGGCACGGCATGGTCGCATCCACGCAGGACCTCGCGCGTGAGCGGGTACTGACCGGGCCGATACGGCGGCTCGTCGTCATCGCCGAAGCACAGTCCGCCGGGCGCGGCCAGCGCGGCCGGCGCTGGGAGTCCCCCGCCGGTGCTGCGCTCTACCTGACGCTGGCCTGGCCGACGTCGCGACCACTATCCGGGCTCGCCGGCTTGTCGCTGGCGGTCGGGCTGGCCGTGCGCGCGACACTGGCGCGGCTGGGACTCGCGGCCATGTTGAAGTGGCCCAATGACGTCCTGCTGGACGGACGCAAGCTGGCGGGCATCCTCGTCGAATTGCTGGCCGCCGGCAGCGGCGTGGTGGCACTGGTCGGCATCGGGCTCAATCGCCGCCTGCCTGCCGACGTGGCGGCCGCGATCGACCAGCCAGTAGCCGACCTGGCGGGTGTCCTCGATGCGCCGCCGCCGCTCGATGCGCTCGCGCAGGCGCTGCTGGAGGAGCTGGGCCAGGCCTTGCGGCGCTTCGACGCCGGCGGTTTCGCGGTCTTCGTCGACGAGTGGCCGGCCGCCGATGCGCTGGCCGACCGGCCGGTGCGGATCGCGGCTGACGGTCGGGATGCGCTCCATGGCACTGCGCGAGGCGTCGACGCCATGGGTAGACTGCTGGTCGAGACCGCCGAGGGCGTGTTTCCGGTTGCCGCCGGCACGGCATCGGTGCGTCGCGACGATCCACGGGACAAGACGGAATCTGCGCCATGAGCGAACGAATCCTGCTGCTCGACCTCGGTAACAGCCGCCTGAAATGGGCCATCAGCGATGGCGAGGGCTGGCATGCCGGCGAGCCGATTGCCCACACAAGGTCAGGCTTCGGCGATCTGTCTCCCCTGTTCGAGGCGGCCGCCGGGGTCCGCGAGGCCTGCCTGTGCTCGACCGCGCTCAGCCTGACCGCGGCGCTCGAGGCCGAGTTGCAGGGTCGGGCGGGCATCCATGCGCGGCGCTTCGTGTCGCCCAAGGAAGCGCTCGGGATCCGCAGTGCCTACGATGAGCCCGAGACCCTGGGGGCCGACCGCTTTCTCGCGATGGCCGGCGCCCGTGCCATGGTCCGTGATGCCCTCCTGATCGTCGATGCCGGCACGGCGCTGACGCTGGACCTGGTCGACGAGGATGGCCAGCACATCGGTGGCTTGATCATCCCGGGCCCGGTGCTGATGCGCGAGGCCCTGCACCGCGGCACCGCGGGCGTCCGCGCCGAAGGCATCCCGCGCCTGCACGAGTTCGCCCGCAACACCAAGGACGCGGTCTGGAGCGGGGCATGCCTGGCAGCGGTGGCACTGGTCGAGCACACCCACCGCAAGGCCACCCTCGGCGTCGGCGCACATGTCGAGCTGATCCTCACCGGCGGCACCATGCCCGCGCTGGTCCAGCACCTGCCCCCGCAACACCGCAGCGTGCCGGACCTGGTGTTGCGCGGGCTGGCCGTGTGGGCGGCGCAGGGCGCCTGAGGGCCATGGGGATCGGATCCGGCAAGGACACACGGCCGCGATGGCAGGCCTGGGCGAGTCTGAGAGCGTTTTGGTCCGCAAAGGACGCAAAGGACGCAAAGGAAAAGCCTCGGGAAAGCCGACCGGAATTGGCGGCGGGAAGGTTCTCACGCAAGCGTCCTGAGGGTCCTGAAATCATCAGGAACGAGACTCGAATCCTGACGTTCTTCTTGGCGTCCCTTGCGTACTTTGCGGACACTGCTCTTTCTCTAACGCGGGTCGGTATCACCGCCATGGCGGCCCTCGCCGCCAGCACCGCCC
>JANJUH010000123.1 GCA_024710675.1 Lysobacterales bacterium | reverse complement strand
GTTAGGCATGCCGCCAGCGTTCAATCTGAGCCAGGATCAAACTCTTCAGTTCAAAACAATTGCTTTGAATCAAAGCGACCCCAACAAGAACTACTGCTATGTTCTTTGGGACACTTCGCAGACCATTCGGTCCGACCAAGTGCCCACACAAGACACACTCCGAATCCGTTATGAAAGAACCATCCCGCTTTCACCACCAACCGGCGTCTCGCCGGAAGAGTCGACCACTATAACCCAGATTTTCGGACTGTCAACACCTCGGATCGCAACAGCCAGAAATCGACAGGGTTCGTTCAGGCTACGGCGCGCCCGCCACCGCTTCCGACTTGTGCATCCGCGACCAAGTGGTGCGCACCGATGCCCTGCTTGCGGTGGATCGCCGCCTCGACGAGCAGACGCGCCACAAGCAGCTGGCGCAAAACGGGGGCGCCTGGCAGGCAACGCCGCTCGAGGACCTGGATCTGTTGGTGCGCCGATTGCAGGCCTCCCGGAGTGCGCGTGATGCCACACTCCGCCCACATCAACTGGCGCAACCTTGCAGCCACCATCGCATCGTTGGCCGACGCGGCCCGCGCGCCCGACGCGCGCGGCGCAGCGATCGCCGCAACGTTGACCTGGGCCCGAGCGCCATGGGCAAGGCGCTCGCCCAAGGAGCGACCGAAAGCGATGGCCTCGAGCAGTGAATTGCTGGCGAGGCGGTTGGCGCCGTGCACGCCCGTGCACGCGGCCTCACCCACCGCATAGAGGCCGGGAACGCTGGTCATGCTGTGCAGGTCCACGCGGACGCCGCCCATGTGGTAATGCGCGGCGGGCACGATGCGTATCGGCGCCGCACGCGGATCGGTGCCCCGCCCCACACAGGCCTGGAAGAAATTCGGGAAGCGCGTGCGCACGCCATCACCCAGACTGCGCGCGTCCAGGTACACCTCACGACCCTGCGCCATCTCTTCCCACACCGCCCTGGCCACGATGTCGCGCGGCGCCAGTTCGCCCTGCGGGTGTGCCATGGCCATGAAACGGCCACCGCCGTTAGACAGCAGTGTTGACCCGGCTCCGCGCAACGCTTCGGTGACCAGCGGCAACTGCCCTGCCTGGCCGGCATCCTGGGGCGCCAGCGCCGTCGGATGAAACTGCACGAATTCAAGATCGGCCAATTCCGCTCCGGCCTGGTGAGCGAGCGCCAGACCGGTGCCATCCGCCTCGACCGGGTTCGTGGTGTAGCGATAGAGCTGTCCGATGCCGCCCGTGGCGATGACCACGCGAGGCGCATACAGGCGCAACACTTCGCCCTTGCGATTACGGACCAGCACGCCCGCAGCGCGCTCGCCCTGCTTGAGGATCTCCAGCGCCTCGGCAAACTCCAGGCACTCGATGTTGGGTTGCAGCACGCAGGCCTCGCGCAAGGCCCGCATCAATTCCACGCCGGTTGCGTCTCCGCCGGCATGCAGGATGCGCGGAAAGGAGTGGCCTGCCTCCAGCCCCAGCGCCAACCGTCCGCGCACCGTGTCGAACTGCACGCCGAGGGAAATCAGCCATCGGATGACATCAGGCGCCGATTCGGCCAGCCAACGTGCTGCCGCCTTGCTGTTGAGACGGGCACCTACCGTGATGGTGTCGGCCGCGTGTTGCGCCGTCGTGTCGCCGGGACCGACCGCGGCGGCGATGCCACCCTGGGCCCAGCAACTCGAGCCATCGAGGCCGACGACCCCGCGGGTGACCACGGCAACCCGCGCCGCCCCATCGACGCCCAGCGCCACACTGAGCCCGGCGGCGCCACTGCCGATCACGACAACGTCATAGTGTTCCGCGATGGACACCGGTTGCTGCCTCCCTGCGGGCCCGGATGGAGTGACCCGCGTGTATTCTGGTCGAAGACGGCGCGACGGATTGTGACCAGACCCTCAATTCCCCCGCCACCGCGGCAAGTCGTTCTCAGGCCGCTTCCCTGCGCCCCACGGCCAGCATGCGGTCCAGCGATCGGCGGGCACCCGCGATGATGGCGGGATCCAGCGTCACCGCCGGGCTGAGCGTCTCGAGCGCCCTCAGCACCTTCGGCAGGGTGATCTTCTGCATGTGCGGGCAGAGATTGCAGGGCTGGGTGAATTCGACGGCCGGGAACTCGACGGCCAGGTTTCCGGCCATCGAACACTCGGTGATCAGCACGACCCTGTCCGGGCGATGGCGCCGGATGTCGCCACCCATGGCGGCCGTCGACCCAACGAAGTCGGCCTCGGCCAATACCTCCGGCGGACACTCCGGATGCGCCAGTACACGTACGCCCGGTGCCTTGAAGGTCCGCACCTCGGCCGCGCTGAAGCGTTCGTGCACCTCGCAGGCACCGTCCCAGAGGATCAGCCGCTTGCGCGTGTGCGCCTGGACATGGCGACCGAGGTAGCGGTCCGGCAGGAAGATCACCTCCTGACCCGGCAGGGATTCGACGATGTCGACCGCATTCGCCGAGGTGCAGCAAACGTCCGACTCCGCCTTCACTTCAGCGCTCGTGTTCACGTAGGACACCACGGGAACGCCCGGATGCGCGGCGCGGAGCCGGCGGATATCGGCCGCCGTGATCGACGAAGCCAGCGAGCAGCCGGCCGCCATGTCCGGAATCAGCACGGTGCGCCCCGGATTCAGGATCTTCGCGGTCTCGGCCATGAAATGCACACCGCACAGCACGATCACGTCGGCATCGGTCGCAGCCGCCTGCTGTGCCAGTGCCAGCGAGTCGCCGACGACATCGGCGATGCCGTGGGTGATCTCGATGGGCTGGTAGTTGTGCGCCATCACCACCGCCCGGCGCTCGCGCTTGAAGCGGGCAATCCCTTCGATCAGCGGGCGATGCACGGCCCATTCCTCTGGCGGCATCCGCGAGGCGATCCTCGCGTAACGCGCATCGATGTCGTTCTGGAGCGTGCTGATCGAAGCGGGCATGGGAGTGCTTCTCCATTGACGGCGGCACAAGTCGCCGCCAGACGCACTTATGCTACTTATGAGCAAAACGATGTCAAGCCCTTCCGCAGCCACCACGCTGCGCTCGCGGGACTTGTCCCGACCCCGCGCAGCCGCTATCACCCGCCCCATGGACAAACACCCCCGCTACCGCTTCGACGTCACCGTACGCACGCGTTTTCTCGACGAACAGTCGCGTCCGCAGGATGGCCGCTACGTATTCGCCTATGCGGTCACCATCCGCAATGTCGGGGATGTGCGCGCGCAACTGCTGGCCCGGCATTGGCTCATCCGCGATGCCGATGGTCGCATCGAAGAGGTCCGCGGCAACGGCGTGGTCGGCGTGCAGCCGGAACTGGCGCCCGGCGAGAGCTTCGAGTACACCAGCGGAGCGGTCATCGCGACCCCGGTCGGAACCATGCAGGGCAGCTACCGGATCCGCGCGGATGATGGCGTCGAGTTCGATGCGCCGATCGCGCCCTTCACGCTGTCCGTCCCGCGCGTGCTGCACTGAAGCCGTGAGCATCTACGCCATTGGAGACGTCCAGGGCTGCTACGACACCCTGCGCCGATTGCTCGACCGGATCGGCTTCGAGCCCGGGACCGATACCTTGTGGTTCACCGGCGACCTGGTGAACCGCGGCGGCCAGTCGCTCGAGACCCTGCGATTCATCCGCGCGCTCGGCGATTCGGCGGTGTCGGTTCTCGGCAACCACGACCTGCATCTGATCGCCGAACTGGTCAAGCCCAGCGAGCGGCGTCAGAAGAATGTGGACCTCAAGCGCGTGCTCGAAGCCCAGGACGGCCTGGAACTGATCGACTGGCTGCGCCGCCGGCCGCTGGTCCACTTCGATCCCAGGCATCGCTTCCTGCTGCTGCACGCCGGCCTGTCCCCGCAATGGACCCTGGAGAAGGTGCAATCCGAGGCGGCGCGGGTCGAGCGGGAACTGCGCAGCGACGACTACAAGCAGCTTGTCCTGCGCATGTACGGCAATCGTCCGGGCGGCTGGAGCCGGCGCCTGAAGGGCATGGACCGCACCCGCGCAACGATCAACGTCCTGACCCGGATGCGCTTCTGCGACCCGCAGGGACAGATCTGCTTCGATTCCAAGGGTCCGCCCGGCACGCAGCCCGTGGGCAACTATCCCTGGTTCGAGGTGCCCGGCCACAAGGCCAGGGATTTCCGCGTGGTCTGCGGCCACTGGTCGGCGCTCGGGCGCTTCGCCGGGCTCGGGGTCTTTGCCATCGACACCGGCTGCGTATGGGGCGGCAAGCTGACGGCACTGAAGCTGGGCGAAGATCCCGAGTTCATCAGCGTCGCCAACGCCCAGACGCTAGCCGCCGAGGGCCGGGGTCGCGGCGACTGAGGGCGCGCGCCGACGATAGCTGACGAACTCGAAGGCGTGTGCATGCTGCGCGTCCGCGCCGTGCTGCGCGCGACAAACCTCCACGTACTGACCCGTCGGCAAGGGCGGAAACCAGGCGTCCGCACGCGGCAACTCGACATCGACCTCGGTCACCTCCAGTCGCTCCGCCAGCGGCAGGCCCAGTGCGTAGATCTCACCGCCGCCGATGATCCAGCACACGTCTTTCCTGCAAGCCGCCAACGCCGACGCCAGGTCCGCGTGGACCTCGATCCCATCGGCGGCGAGACCGCGATCGCGGCTCAGCACGAGGTTCTGCCGCCCGGGCAACGCACGCCCGATCGAGGCATGGGTGCGCCGCCCCATCAGCACCGCCTGGCCCTGGGTCAGCGCCTTGAAATGCCTGAGATCGTCAGGCAGGTGCCATGGCAGGCGGCCGTCGACGCCAATGGCCCGGCGCCGGTCGTGGGCCACGATCAGGGCGATCTGCGGCATCCGATCACCCCGGCTCAGTGGCCCGTCCCCTCGTACTTGCGTTCACCCGCTCGCACCGCGAGATCCAGCCGATTGCCTTCCGGCGGCATCGGGCAGGTGGCGTAAGCCGTGAACGCGCAGGGCGGGTTGTAGGCGCGGTTGAAGTCGATGGTGATGGCCTCGCCCTGTTCCGGCCCGGCGTAAAGGTAGCGCGCCATGCCATAGCTCTCGCGGCCGCTGGTGCGGTCGGCGAAGATCAGGAAGTATGCCTCGCTGCCCTCCTCCACCAGCGCCTCGATCTGGTGCGTACGCCCCTCGCGCTCGAAGACGATCCGACCGGGGTTCGGGTAGGCCTCGATCGTGCCCACCACCGTGGCCACCTCGATCGTGCGCGCTTGCGGGTAGCGCTCGAAGCGGGCTTCGATGCGCCATGAGGGATCGACGGGAAAATGGGGAATGCCGGCGAAGCCGGTGCGTGTCGCGGCCTCGCTGTCACGGACCCTCAGGGCCTTGCGGCCTGCGCGCTCGATCAGTTGCAGGCTCAGCGTGCCACTGGTGATCACGCTGGCCTTGCCCTCGGCATCACTGCTCAGCGGCACCGGCCCGGTCAGCGCAGTGCCATCGACGAGCGCAGCGGCCGAGGGATCGGGCGTGTACAGCAGGGCCGCGTCCGAGATGTCCAGCGTCCCCAGGCGCTCGGGACCGTGACCGAGCTCGATATCGTTGCCCGGTCCCTTGCCCAGGGTAAGCCGACCCTGAGCGGGCAGCCAATGCAGCCCGACCAGCGAGAGCCAGCCGCCCGGTGCTGTCAGGCGCTCCAGGCGCCCGGCCCGCCAGGCCTCGATCTCCTGCAGGTAGGCGTCGGGCGCGGCGCTGGCAACGATCGGCACCAGCATCAGGGCAGAGAGAAGATGGCGCATGACGAGGACCTCGGATCGGCAATACCGTGGGAGACCGGATGATGCCCCCATTGCTGGCAAGCCGGCGTGCTTGCGTAATGGGACCAGCCCACTCATGAGGAGTCATGGCTTGCCCGGCTGCCCGCGCAGTGCCCGCAATCGGCCACGGCACGCGCCCGCAGCCATGGTCGACTGGCTATCGCATCGCCCTCCCTGAGCGATGCCCGGAGTGCCTGATGAGCTGCTTCGTGCCCGCCAGCGACGACGAGATCTACGATTGGATCGCGCGCAATGGTTTTGCAGGTCTGGTGGCCTACCAGCCGGGGATGCGCCTTCAAGCCCCTCCCCGCAGGCCGGCACCGCCCCAACCATCGGCCAACCTGCCGGCACCCGTGCCAGCAGACGAACGCATGGCTGCCTGAACGCTGCCCGGCCTTTGCCTCCGGCAGCACGCTATACTGGTGAGCTTTCCCGACGGAGCCCTGCCCATGCGCATCGTGGCCGAGGCGCTCACCTTCGACGACGTGTCGCTGGTGCCCGCCTTCTCGGAGGTGCTGCCGAAAGATGTCGACCTGTCGACCCGCATTTCCCGCGGCATCCGCCTGAACATCCCCATCGTCTCGGCAGCCATGGACACGGTCACCGAGGCCGGTCTCGCGATCGCGATGGCGCAGATGGGCGGGCTCGGCATCGTCCACAAGAACATGTCGCTCGAGCGCCAGGCGCACGAGGTCAGGCACGTCAAGAAGTTCGAGGCCGGCGTCATCCGCGACCCGATCACGGTCGATCCCGGAGCCACCGTCCGAGACGTCATCCAGCTCACCCGCCGCAACCTGATCTCGGGTGTGCCGGTGGTCGATGGCGCCGAACTGGTCGGCATCGTCACCAGCCGCGACCTGCGCTTCGAGGCCCGGCTCGACCTGCCGGTGCGCGAGATCATGACGCCGAAGGAACGCCTGGTGACCGTCCGCGAGGGCGCATCGGACGACGAGGTGATGACGCTGCTGCACCAGCACCGGATCGAGAAGGTGCTGGTGGTCAACGACCAGTTCCAGTTGCGCGGGATGATCACGGTCAAGGACATCCAGAAGGCTCGCGACAACCCCAATGCCTGCAAGGACGGCCAGGAGCGCCTGCGCGTCGGCGCCGCGGTCGGCGTCGGTGGCGACACCGAGGCACGCGTGTCCGCGCTGGTCGAAGCCGGCGTCGACCTGATCGTCGTCGACACCGCGCACGGCCATGCCAAGGGCGTCATCGAGCGCGTGGCCTGGGTCAAGCGCCACTTCCCGGACCTCGAGGTGATCGGCGGCAACATCACCACCGGCAATGCGGCGAAAGCGCTGGTCGATGCCGGTGCCGATGGCGTCAAGGTCGGCGTCGGTCCCGGCTCGATCTGCACCACCCGCATCGTCGCCGGTGTCGGCGTGCCCCAGG
>JANJUH010000130.1 GCA_024710675.1 Lysobacterales bacterium | reverse complement strand
CGCGGCGCGCGGGCGACTCGATGCCGTGGTCGATGGCGTTGCGCACGAGGTGCATGAGCGGGTCGCCGATCTTCTCGACCATGGACTTGTCGAGCTCGGTTTCGCCGCCGCTGATCGCCAGTTCGATGTCCTTGCCCATCTCGCGCGAGGTGTCGCGCACCACGCGGTTGAAACGGTTGAAGGTTTCGCCGATCTGCACCATGCGCAGTTGCAGCGCGGCGTCGCGGATGCCTTCGACCAGCCGACCGCTCAGCGAGGCGGCTTCGACCAGCTCGCCCATGCCGCTCTTGCCTGCGAGCAGGCTCACGCTCGCGCCGGCGATCACCAGTTCGCCGACGAGGTCGATGAGGCGGTCGAGCTTGTCGGCCTGGATGCGGATCAGGCGTGCCTCGGCGGCCTTCTTCTCGGTGACCTGCTTCTGCTTCGCCGCTGCGGCCTCGACCAGCTCCGCTTGCACGACCTTCTGTTCGACCAGGATCTCGCCGATCGGCGGCCGCACCTCGTCGACGGCGGGGACTGCCCCGCCGGTGCCGCCTTCCGCCGGCGCCTGTGCGGAGACTGCCAGGGTCTGGGTGGCCAGGCCTTCGTCGAGCTCGGCCTGAGTCAGCGCGCCAATCCGCACCAGGATCTCGCCCAGGCGCATCGCGTCTTCGGGCAGGCTGCCGATCAGCTCCAGGTAGTCGGACAGGCGGCTGTGCGGCGGCAGGATGCGCAGGCTGCACCCGTCACGCACGAAGTCGAACACGCGCTCGATGGCCGCCTTGTCGGCGTTCGACGAGAAGCTGA
Source organism: Lysobacterales bacterium (assembly GCA_024710675.1). Classification (GTDB taxonomy): domain Bacteria; phylum Pseudomonadota; class Gammaproteobacteria; order Xanthomonadales; family SZUA-5; genus JANJUH01. Next base: position 3,724 of record JANJUH010000130.1, on the reverse strand, counting down.
TCTCGAAGCCGAGGTAGCAGGACTCTGGGTCCATGGTCTCGGCTGCGGGCATCGCGTCGGTCAGGGTCTCGAGGCGCTCGATGCGCCCGATCGAGCCGAGGTAGCGCAGGAAGGACAGGGGGTCCATGCCGTTGCGCAGCACGTCGGGGCCGAAGCGCAGCGAGATGTGCCAGCAGTCGGTCTCGACCGCACCGCCGCCGCTGCTCTCGAGCGGCGGCGGCATCGCTGCCGGCCGGGCGCTGCCGGCCTGGGCAGAATCCTCCGACAGCCAGTCGCGCTGCAGACGGGCGAGCAGCGCCTCGCCTTCGGCGGCCAGGTCGGCGTCCGGCCCGGCGGCGCCGGCTTCGAGCACGCCGAGCAGGTTGCCGATGTGGTCGGCGCAGCCCAGCAGCAGCGCGATGAGGTTGGAGTCGAGGGTGATCTCGGCGTTGCGCAGCTTGTCGAGCAGGTTCTCGACCACGTGCGTGAAGGCGACGATGTAGCCGCATTCGATGACGCCGGCGCCACCCTTGATGGTGTGCGCGCTGCGGAAGATCGCGTTCAGGGTGTCGTCGTCACCCGGGCGGTTTTCCAGCTCGAGCAGAGCGGCTTCGAGTGCGGCGAGCTGTTCGCGGCTCTCGGTGACGAAGACGGAGGTGATCTCATCCATGATCGGGCGGGTCCGGGTCAGGCCTTGCCGGCGGGAATCAGCAGCGGATCGCCGAAGGCGGCCGCCATGTTGTAGAGGTCGAGCACCTCGCGGACCGCCTCGCTGTGCGCCACGATCTGCGCTTCCTTGTCGAGCCGGCGCGCCTCGCGCTTGACTAGCACCAGCAACTGGAAACCGGCGGTGTCGATCTCGGCGACGGCCGAGAGGTCGATCTCCAGGCGGTCGGTGGCGTGCAGAGCGTCGATCAGGCGTTGCTTGAGCGCCGCGGCGTTGTAGATCGTCAGGTCGTCGGCGATCGCAAGCCGTGGAGCCGATGGGTTCTTTTTTGTAGCCATGTTGGAACTCAGAACAGTTCGATCTTGTTGTTGGCGGGGGCATCCCCGGCTTTGGCCGGCGTGCTTCCGAGCGCGTCGGCGTGGCTCTGGCGCTGCTGGTCCATGACGTAGCGGCTATAGATCTCGTCGAGGTGCTCGGCCAGCGGGGTGTAGGAGAAGTCGGCGTTCGCGCTCTGCTCCAGACGCTCGGCGAGAACGCCGAGGTGGCTGTCGAGCCGGGTCAGGGAGTCGACCGTGTGCTCAAGCTGCTGCCGGGTCACGTCCTGGAACTGCACACTGGCCAGCGCATCCATGAACATCGACGACAAGCGCTCGCTGCTGCCGCGCACGGTGTCGATCGTGTTCGCCTGTGCGCGCAGCAACTGCTCGTAGCTCGCGCCGAGCTCGCCGAGCTGGGCGGCGAATTGGGTCAGTGCGATGCGCTCTTCCTCGGGGGCAGCCTTCTTGACCCGTTCGTGCAGTTGCGACTCGATCGTCCCGGCCACGCCGAGGATGCCCTGGTTGATCGCGCTCACCGCCTTCTCGGTTTCGGATGACAGCTTGCGTACCTCGTCGGCCACCACCGCGAAGCCGCGCCCGCTCTCGCCCGCACGTGCCGCCTCGATCGCCGCGTTGAGGGCGAGCAGGTTGGTCTGCGCCGCGATGTCCTTGATCAGGCTGGTGAGCGAACCGAGCGAGCGCGCCTCCTGCACCACCTGGTGCACCACCTGGGCGACCCGCGCCTCGTCCTCGTGCGCCTGCTGGATGCGGAAGTCGATGTACTCCTGCATACGCGCGATCTGTTGCTGATTGCCGAGGATGCGCGCCTCGGAGTCGTGGGCGAGCGCGGCCGACTCGTCGGAGACCTCGGCGACGAAGCTGTTGAGCTCGCCGACCACGGAATCGATGGTCTGCAGGCGTTCGCTGATGTCGTAGGCGGCCTGCTCGGTTTGCTGCACCACGCTGTCGAGCTGGCCGCGCAGCACGCCGCTGTAGTTCGGCACGGTGCGCAGCTCGGTGGCCACCTCGCGGCACACTGCGGCAGTCTGCCCGCGCGCATGCGTCTGCGACGCTAGCGCCTTGTCCTCGCCCATCGCCAGGTCGTGGAAGAACGCGTATGAAACCAGCCGGATGGCGACCGCGACCGCGAACACGATCAGGACCGAGCCGACCGCGTCCCCGAGCGGCTGGGGGATCCCCAGCGCAGGAAGAAGACTGTCGTGGAACCAGTCGTTGAGGAAATACACCGTCACCCCCACCGCGAAGGCGACGGCGAGCAGGATGTAAACGGATCGGCGCAGGTAGGTCGCGGAGTTCATGATCAGCGCATGACGAGTTTTATGGTGTTGATGAGTTCGTCGGCCGTGGCGGGCTTGACGATCCAGCCGGAGGCCCCGGCCGCCTTGGCCTCGGCCTTCTTGGACTGCTGGGATTCGGTGGTCAGGAAGAGGATGGGCATGAAGCGGTAGTTCGGGAGCTTGCGCACTTCCTTGATGAAGTCGATACCGTTCATGCCGGGCATGTTGAGGTCAGTGATCAGCAGGTCCACCTTCACCCCGGCCTGGAACTTCTTGAGGGCGTCCAGCGCGCTGGGGGCCTTCTCGATGCCGTAGCCGGCCTTGGTCAGGATTCCCGAGATGGAGAGCAGGATGGTTGCGGAGTCGTCGACGAGGAAGATCGTTTTCATGGCTTGTGAATCGTTGAGGTGGCGGGTGGCTGTGATGGGCAGGGTGGCATTCAATCGGCTTTACGTTCCTGCGCACTTGATCGGCGTCTATTCTTCCGCCGTCGTCGGAACGCAGCGTGAAGGACTTCACACCTCCGCATCTTGGATACGAGTTGTAACGGCAGCGCCGACAAGGACTTGATCGGATTTCGGCATGCAGGAGGCCTGGATCGTAGAGTCGATCCGCATGCGATGCCGTGATCAATCACGCGTTGCGGTCCACTTTTTGGGCGATTTATATCCCGCTGCGTGATTCATTGAATTTATTGATGCGGGTAGAAATATTTGACCGCTCGTGTCGGTGTGCCGACAGGGGCGAACACGGCGCTGCGGTAGTGGCTGCGCTTGGGCGGCCGTGGCAAAGTAGTCGCCGGCTTCCACCCCCACCCGTACTCCTTCCCATCATGTTCTACGGCATCACCGATCTCTTCACCTTCATCCTCGGCACCGTCTTCATCGTCCTGCTGCCGGGCCCCAACTCGCTCTACGTCATGGCGGCGGCCTCGCGCTGGGGGGTGCGGGCGGGCTACCAGGGCGCGGCGGGGATCTTCGTCGGCGACACCATCCTGATGTTGCTGGCGGTCACCGGCATGGCATCAGTGCTGCGCACCACGCCCGAGCTGTTCATGGTCATCAAATATGCGGGGGCCGCCTACCTGGCCTGGGTGGGGCTCGCCCTGCTGCGCGGTGCGCTCGCCACCTGGCGGCGCGGGGACGAGACTGCGGACGAGGTCGGCGACGGCAAGCCCGACTACCCGCCGGTGCGCAGCGCGCCGCACCCCTTCCGCACCGCGCTCGTCATCAGCCTGATGAACCCGAAGGCGATCCTCTTCTTCGTGTCCTTCTTCATCCAGTTCGTCGATCCAGCCTACGCGCACCCGGCGCTGTCCTTCGTGATCCTGGGCGTGATCGTGCAGGTCTGCAGCGTGCTCTACCTGTCCACTCTCATCTTCGCCGGCGCGCGCCTGGCCGCGCAGTTCCGCCGCCATCGCCGCCTGGCCGCCGGGGCGACCGCCGGGGTGGGCGGGGTCTTCA
>JANJUH010000051.1 GCA_024710675.1 Lysobacterales bacterium | reverse complement strand
GCCAACGAAGGCAAGCTGGTCGCCGTGGTTCCCGCCGAACACGCCGACGCGGCGCGGGCAGCCATGCGCCGCCACCCGCTGGGCCACAAGGCCGCGCTGATCGGCCACGCCACCGCCGACAGCGAGCGCCTGGTCGAGATGCGCACCGGCCTGGGCGGCGTGCGCATCGTCGACTGGATCGCCGGAGAGCAGTTGCCGCGGATCTGCTGATTGGACTTGTACGGATCCTGGTCCGTGCCGGAAGAGCTTTTGTCCGCAAAGGACGCCAAGGACGCAAAGGAGATCGGCAGATGGCCAACGTGGACGGGGTAACCCTCCGGCTTCCATCCGGATCTTTTGCTCTTCTTGGCGTCCTTTGCGTCCTTTGCGGACCCAATGCTCTTCCCGCTTGACGGAGTACCCGCACCATGGGACCCCTGGCGATCACCCTGCTGCTGCTCGCCGCTTTCGGCGCCTTCGGTGCACTCTGCTGGCGCAAGTTCCGCCTGATCGCCGCACTGCAGCCCCAGCCGCGCCTGGACGAGCCGCTGGCGCGGCTGAAGAGCGTGCTGGTCAATGGTTTCCTGCAGCAGCGCATGGTGCGCGGCGAATGGCGGCCGGGCCTGATGCATGCGGCGATCTTCCTCGGCTTCGTGACACTGCTGGTGCGCAAGCTGGAGCTGATCGCGATCGGCTACGACGCCGGCTTCGCGATCCCGGGCCTGCTCGGCTTCGTCGTCGCCCACGGCAAGGAACTCGTCGAAGTGCTGGTGCTGGCCGCCGTGGGCTATGCCTTCTACCGGCGCCTGGTGCTGCAGCCCGCACGGCTGGAACCGAATCGGGAAGCCCTGCTGATCCTGTCGCTGATCACGGTGATCGTGCTGACCGACATCGGCTTCGACGCCTTCCGCCAAGCCGCCGACGCGGCCAGCGGTCACCCGGCGCCGCTGGCCAGCCTGCTGGCAGCAGGCCTCAGCGGCTGGACGCCCGAAGCGCTGGCGCTGGGGGCCGCGATCTTCTACTGGACGCAGATGGTCGTGGTACTCGGCTTCCTGGTGCTGCTGCCCCTCGGCGAGCACTTCCACATCGTCACCGCGCTTCCCGCCCTGTACTTCCGCCGCGGCCATCCGCCCCATGCGGTGCCGGCGGTCGACCTCGACGCGATGATGGCCGAGGACGCCGATCCGGCCGCGCTGAAGGTCGGTATCGCGACGGCGGCCGATCTCGGCTGGAAGGAAGGCCTCGATCTCTACACCTGCACCGAGTGCGGGCGCTGCAAGGACGCCTGCCCGACCTTCCTGACCGGCAAGCCGCTGTCGATGAAGTGGGTCAACGATGCGCTGAAACACCATCTGTGGGACCAGCGCGCCGCCATCGAGGCCGGGGGCGAGGCGGCGGCCGCGCTGCCGCCACTGGTCGGCGGTGTGATCGAGCCTGAGACGCTGTGGGCCTGCACCACCTGCGGCTACTGCGAGGCGGCCTGTCCGATCGAGCTCGAGCACCTGCCGCGCTTCTTCCGGATGCGCCAGCACCAGGTGCTGATGACGGGTGAGTTCCCGGCCGAGTTCCAGCGCGTCTTCCGCGGCTACGAGGGCCAGTCGAATCCCTGGGGCCTGCCGGCCGACAGCCGTGGCGACTGGGCGCGCGCGGCGGGCGTGCCGATCGTCTCCACGGCCGAGGACATCGCCGCGCTCGACTGGCTCTGGTACGTGGGCTCGGCCGAATCCTTCGACCCGCGCGGCCAGAAGATCGCGCGTGCGGTGGCCACGATCCTCGCCCGCGCCGGCGTGCGCGTCGGCGTGCTCGGGGCGGCCGAACCCTCGACCGGCGAATGCGTGCGCCGCATCGGCAACGAGATGCTGTTCCAGCAGATGGCGCGCGAGCTGGTCGAGCGCTTCTCGGCGCTCGGCGTGAAGCGGATCCTCACCGCCGATCCGCATGCGTACAACACCTTGCGCAACGAGTACCCGGCCTTCGGCGGCCACTATGAGCTGATCCACCACACGCAGCTGATTGCCCAGCTCATCGCCGAGGGGCGCATCCGCGTCGAGCGCCGACTGGAGCGCGCGATGCTGCACGACCCCTGTTACCTCGGCCGCCACAACGGCGAGTACGAAGCTCCGCGCGCCATCCTCGCCGCACTCTGCAAGGACACGCCACTCGAGTTCCCGCTCGCCCGCGAGCGCTCGATGTGCTGCGGCGCCGGCGGCGGCCGCATGTGGGTGGACGAGCGCATCGGCACCAAGATCAACGGCGAGCGCGTGCGCCAGGCGCTGCCGCAGGACCCGTCGGTGATCGCCAGCGCCTGTCCCTATTGCGCGGTGATGCTCGGCGACGGGCTCAAGGTGCAGGACCTGGCCGAGCGGATCGCCTCGAAGGACCTCGCGGAACTCGTGGCCGAGGCGCTCGCGTAGTCTCGGCCTGTCAGTACACAGGGGACCCAGAACATGTCGACCACCGATACCCACGAACGCGGCAAGGACCAGGCGCGGCTGGCCGTGCTGATCGATGCCGACAATGCGCAGCCCTCGGTGATCGATGCCCTGCTCGCCGAGATCGCGCGCTTCGGCGTCGCCAGCGTCAAGCGCATCTACGGCGACTGGACCTCGACCAGCCACCAGCAGTGGAAGAAGAGCCTGCTCAAGCACTCGATCCAACCGGTGCAGCAGTTCGCCTACACCAGCGGCAAGAACGCCACCGACAGCGCGCTGATCATCGACGCGATGGATCTGCTCTACACCCGCCGTTTCGACGGCTTCTGTCTGGTGTCGAGCGACAGCGACTTCACCCGCCTCGCCCAGCGCCTGCGCGAGGAAGGTCTGCTGGTACTCGGCTTCGGCGAGAAGAAGACGCCCGAACCCTTCGTCGTCGCCTGCGACAAGTTCGTCTACACCGAAGTGCTGCGACCGATGGAGACCAAAGCCACGCCGCAGACCAAACCCAAGTCGGCCAAAGCCAACTCCAACCCAGGCACCGCGCCGGCAAAGGAATCCTCCAGCACGCGCATGAAACTGCCGCTCGAGCTGATCCAGCAGGCCATCGACGAGGCCGAAGGCGATACCGGCTGGGCCGACCTCGGTTCGGTCGGCAACTACCTGACCAAGGTCCGCCCCGACTTCGACCCGCGCCTTTACGGCTACAAGAAACTGAGTGACTTGTTCCGGCAGAACCCCAAGCTCTTCGACACCGACATCCAGGCCGTGCCGGGCAGCAATGCCAAGACCGTCAATGTGCGGATGCGGAAGGGCGAGGGGTAGTTGCGCGGGCACAGCGCCGCATGCGCGCTGTCGTAGGAACGCCCGTGGGCGCGAATCACGCTCGCGGCGAGTCCTTTCGCGCGCAGAGCGCGCTCCTACACGGGTGCGGCGGTCTGCGACCCCTTCGGCACGTAGGAGCGCCCTCGGGCGCGATAGGGCTCGCGGCAAGGCCCTTTCGCGCGCGGAGCGCGCTCCTACGAGACGCCCGCCTTGACCATCTTCCGCCGCAGGAAGGCGATCTGCGTCTGCAGGGGCAACTGCTTCGGGCAGACATCGTGGCAACCGAGCAGCGTCATGCAGCCGAAGACGCCGTCGTCGTTGCCGACGAGTTCGTAGAAATCGGCATCGCTGCGGCCATCGCGCGGGTCGAGGGCGAAGCGGGCGATCTTGTTGAGGCCGACGGCGCCGACGAAATCGGGGCGCATCCGCGCGGTGCCGCAGGCGGCGACGCAGCAGCCGCATTCGATGCAGCGATCGAGCTCGTAGATGCGGTCGGCCAGGTCCGGATCCATCGCCGCCTCGATCCGCGTCAGATCGGCCTCGGCGCCGATCTCGTGCACCCAGGTCTCGAGGCGTTCGCTCATGCCGCGCATGAAGGTACCGGTGTCGACCGACAGGTCCGCGATCAGCTTGAAGGTCGGCAGCGGCGCCAGCGTGATGTCGGCGGGCAGGTCCTTCGTCAGGGTCCGGCAGGCCAGTCCCGGCCGGCCGTTGACCACCATGCCGCAGGAGCCGCAGATGCCGGCGCGGCAGACGAAGTCGAAGGCCAGCGAGGGATCGAGTTGCTCGCGGATCTCGTTGAGCGCGATGAACAGCGTCATGCCCGGCGCCTCGTCGAGCTCGAAGCGCTCGAAGTGCGGCGCGGCGTCCGGGTTGGCCGGATCGTGGCGGAAGACGTGGAAGCTCAGCCGGCGCGGCGGGGCGACAGGCGTGCCGGATGCGGGTTCTGCGCTCATGGCAGCCTCTCGTCGATGCGTTCGTTCGGGCCGCGCAGGTGCTCCGGCAGGAGCTGCGCGTAGGGCATCAGCGCGGCCTGGACCGCATGGCGGCC
>JANJUH010000017.1 GCA_024710675.1 Lysobacterales bacterium | reverse complement strand
CGACTGGCTCAAGCTCTGCGCCGTGGCCGAGACCTGGCCGGCGGCGTTGGTCAGTGCATCGGCTGCGCCGCGCACCTGCTCGATGATCTCGGCGAGCTTGTCCATCGAATCATTGACCGCGTTCTGCAGCACCTGGAAGTCGCCCGCGTAGTCGTCGGTGATCTTCTGGGTCAGATCGCCCCCGGACAGCGCCACCATCACGCGCTTGACCTCGTTGATCGGGGCGATGACCGCGTCCAGGGTGGAATTGACGCCATCGACGATGCGGCGATAGTCGCCCTGGTGCTTGGAGGCATCGGCACGGGTGGCGAGGCGGCCATCGACCGCGGCCTGGGCCAGCATGACGGCGTCGGCCACCAGCCCGTTGACAGCGTCGATGGCGGTGTTGAGGTTGTTCTTGAGGGTGTTGAAGTCGCCGTTGTAGGTGTCGGTGATCTTGGTCGGGATGGCGCCCTTGGCGATGCGATCGACGTAGTCGGCGGCCACATTCAGCGGTCCGATCACGGCGTCGAGCGTGTCATTGACGCCCTGCACGATGCGGGCGTAGTCGCCCTGGTGGCGGCTGGCGTCGGCGCGGGTGGAGAGGCGTCCTTCCACCGCGGCCTTCGCCAGCAGGCTGGCGTCGTCGATCATGGCGTGCAGGTTCGACTGCACCTCGGCCAGTGCGCTTTCGATTTCGCCGAGTTCGTTGTGGCTGTGAACCTCGATTTTCTCGTCAAGCTTGCCTTGTGCGATGCGGTGTGCCGCCTCGGCGTTGCCCCGCAGGCCGCGCAAAAGGCCCCTGACTTGCAGTCCGAACAGCACAGCCACCACCAGTACGGCCAGTGTCATCGCCATGGACAGGGCGAACTGGGTCGATGAGTCACTGCTCAGCGAACGCGCATGCGCCAGGAGCGTGTCGGCGATGCGGTCTTCCTCGACCTTCATGAGGTCGATCTTGCGCGTGATGGTGGTGAACCAGGCGGCCGGTTCCACGCCGAAGCTGCCCCACTGCATGCGGTCGAGCGCGATCTGGCGCATGCGCGCGGCTTCGCGACTGGTCTCGCTGTCGAGCACCTTCTGCAATCCGTCGATCCAGGCTTGCGGTGCGAGCGAGCGGAAATTCGCCAGGTACGTGTCCTGTGCCGTGAGGATGGTGATGATGCGGCGGTGCAGGGCTGTGTCGGCGGCGTTGTCGGCGGCGAACAGGCCGTTGACCGATGCTCGCTCACGACCTGCCTGCTCCTTGGCGAGCACGAACATCAGATAGGCGTTCATGCCGCGCGACAGCTCGATCTCTTCGGCAGCCGAGGCCGCAATGTCGATTGCCGTGATCAGACGCTCGATGGTGCCGGTGTAGTAGTTGAATGAGTCGGTCCCTGGAATGCTCAGCCCGGTCACCCGGCCGCGGGTTGCCTGCAGTTCTGCGAGGCTCGCCTGGGCGTTGGCGAGGGCTTTCTCGATGGCTCCATCCAGCTGCTCGCGGTCGGCGCCAGCCAGCCAGGCATCGAGGGCGGCACGCGCCTTGTCGGTGTCCTGGTGCTGGGTGTCGAGTTCGCCCTTGAAACGCGCACCGCGCGAACCGATGAGGCCGGCCGAGAGCCCCCGTTCTTTCTGGAGTTCGTGCACGACGCCGTTGATCTGTACGGAAAGCTCGCTGTACTGGGCGCCACGTTCCATGGCGCCGCGCGTGTTCCACTGCGTCATGACCTCGCTGACTGCGTAGAACAGCACCGCCGCGATGACGAGCGCAAAGAGAAGGAACAGGCGCAGTCGGATCGAGCGCCAGCCATAGGATTGAGTATTCATCTGGGGTGGTCCAGGTCACAGCGCGGGACGGCGCCCAGGGCGCCGTCCGCTTGATGCTTATTCTTCTTCGGTGCCGTTGCCGTTGCTGCTCATGCTGGCGAGCATGGTGATTTCCTGGGGCGAGAGCACGCGATCGACGTTGAGGATGATGACGAAGTGGCCTTCGACCTTGCCCATGCCCTGGATGAAGTCGGCGCGGATCTTGGCGCCGAAGGTTGGCGGCGGCTCGATTTCGCTGCGGGGAATCTCCAGCACTTCGTTGACCGCGTCGACGATCACCCCCAGATCCTGGCGTTCCTCGCCCTCGCCAAGCTCGACGATGACGATGCAGGTGCGGCGCGACACCGTCGATGCGGGCCCGCCGAAGCGGGCCGACAGGTCGATCACCGGCACGACTGCGCCGCGCAGGTTGATCACGCCGCGAATGAAGGCCGGCATCATCGGGATCTCGGTGATGTTGCCGAACTCGATGATCTCCTTGACGTTGAGGATCCCGAGTGCGAACACCTCGCCGCCGAGGCTGAAGGTCAGGTATTGCTGCGGGCTGGCGTCCGCGCTCCCGACGAGGTGGGTCTTGCTCTGTGTAAGGTTCTGGCTCATGGCCTGGCTCCTGCTACGTGGCGTGTGCTCAGAATTTCTCGAAGTCGCTTTCGCTGAAGCTCACCGGCTTGCCGACCGCGAGGCGGCCGGCTGAGCGGGCGGGCTTGGCGCGCGAGGCGGTGTCTGCCATCGGCGCTGCAGCCGGCTTGCTCGCCGTGCTGCGCTTGGCTATGACGGGTGCCGACGAACCGACACTGAAGAAGCCCATCAGCTCCTGCAGCTGCCCGGCCTGTCCGCCCAGTTCTTCGGCGGTGGCGGCGAGCTCCTCGGAGGCCGAGGCATTCTGCTGGGTGGCCTTGTTCAACTGCCCCATGGCGTTGTTGATCTGGCCCACGCCGGCGGTCTGCTCCTGGCTGGCCGAAGCGATTTCCTGCACGAGGTCGGAGGTCTTGTTGATCGAGGGCACCATCTCGTCGAGCAGCTTGCCCGCACGCTCGGCCAGGCTCACCGAGCCGCTGGCGAGCTGGCCGATCTCCTGCGCTGCAACCTGGCTGCGCTCGGCGAGCTT
>JANJUH010000006.1 GCA_024710675.1 Lysobacterales bacterium | reverse complement strand
CTGATCGAATTCCGGGGACGGAGCATCGCATGGCAGATCCCTTTCTGGTCTATGGGGCTTATGGCTACACCGGGCGGCTCGTGCTGGAAAAGGCGGTCGCGGCCGGCCTGAAGCCCATCGTGGCGGGGCGCGATCCGGCGCAGACGGAATCGGTGGCGCTCGAGTTCGGCCTGCCGCACCGCGCCTTTGCGCTCGACGACACCGAAGGCTTGCGCCGTGGCCTGTCGGGCATGCGCGCGGTGCTGCACTGCGCCGGGCCCTTCTCGGCGACCAGCGCGCCGATGGTGGCGGCCTGCCTGCAGGTGGGCGCGCATTACCTCGACATCACCGGCGAGATCGATGTCTTCGCCTACGCCCACGCCAACGATGCCGCGGCGCGCAAACGCGGCATCGCGCTGGTGCCTGGTGTCGGCTTCGATGTCGTGCCCACCGATTGCCTGGCGGCGTTGCTGCACGAGGCGATGCCGGACGCGAAGCAACTGACATTGGCCTTCGATGGTGAGGGCGGCCCCAGCCGCGGCACGGCGTTGACCAGCGTCGAGGGACTGGGCAAGGGTGGTCGGGTACGCAAGGGCGGCAAGCTGACCCGCGTGCCGCTCGGCTTTCGCCGGCGCGAGATCCAGTTCCCGCACGGCAAGCGCCAGACCGTGACGATTCCCTGGGGCGATGTCTACACCGCCTTCGTCAGCACCGGCATTCCCGACATCGAGGTCTACATGGCCCTGCCGCCCTCGATGATCTCGGGCCTGCGCCGCCTGCGCTGGTTCACCCCGCTGCTGGGGTTGCCACCGGTGCAATGGGCGCTGAAGCAGCGCGTGATGGCGAAGGTAAAAGGGCCCTCGCCGGACAAGCGCGGCAAGAGCCAGGCCTACATCTGGGGGGAGGTCATCGATTCCGCCGGCCAGCGCAAGACCGCCACGCTGGTGACGCCGAACGGCTACGACCTGACCGCCGAGTCGGCGCTGCGCATCACCCGCTTCCTGGTCGAGGACCAGGGCCCGCACGCCGGCTACTACACGCCCTCGCTGCTGATGGGCGCCGATTTCATCCGGACGCTGCCGGGGGTGAAGTTCGCTTGGGTGTGAGTTGGCGGCGAGGTGGGTGATCGCCGCGCCTGCGTAGGAGCGCGCTCTGCGCGCGATGGCTCTTGCGGGGGTGCCTGTTCGCGCCCAAGGGCGCTCCTACGGCGGCTTCGTGCCCAGATGAGGGCTATCGCCTCACCGCCCCCACCCGCACCCAGTCCTCGCGCTTCTCCACGACGAAGTCGCGGAACAGCCCCTGGTAGGCGGCGATGAATTCCTTCTCCTGTCCGGCGAGCATTCCGGAGAAGGCGGCCGGGCCGCCGGGGACGACGGTGCTGGCGATGCGCTCACGCAACTCGATCAGCGGGTTGAGCAGGATGTTGGCGACCAGGCGGTCTGCCGGCGGCGGCAGCGGATGGTTGACGCCGAGCAGCGTCAGGCCATCTCGCACTCCGTTGCGGGCCGCATTCTCGTGCGAGGCGAGCAGGGCCTGCGGGTCGTTGTCGAGGCCCCAGGCATGGCGCGCGCCGAGGCGCAGCGCGGCGACGGCGAGGATGCCGGAGCCGCAGCCATAGTCGAAGATCGTCTCGCCCGACCACGCCAGGCCATCGAGCCATTCCAGGCACAGCGCCGTGGTCGGGTGCGTGCCGGTGCCGAAGGCGAGGCCCGGATCAAGGCGCACGATGATGTCCGCGCTGTCGGCCGGCGGCTCGATCGTGGTCGGATAGATCCACAGCCGGCGGCCGAAGCGCATCGGCTGGTAGTGGTCCATCCAGGCGCGTGTCCAGTCGCGGTCGTCGACGCGTGCGAAGCGGGCGCTGCGCAGCACGGTTTCGGGTACCTGGCCGTCGAGGGCCACCAGCAATTCCAGCGGATCGCGCTCGGCCTCGAACAGCGCCTGCAACTGCAACTGCGGCCACAGCGGCGTCTCGCCCGGCGCCGGTTCCAGCACCGGATGGTCCTCGGCGTCGGTCAGTGTCTGCGCCAAGGCCCCGGCGGCCTCGAGGGCGGACTCGACCTTGTCGTGCTGGTTCGAATCCAGCCTGAGGTGCAATTCGAGGAAGGGCACGGCCTTACTTCCGCGCTTCCGCGAGCCGGCGCTCGAGGTAGTGGATGTTGAAGCCGCCGACCTGGAACATCTGGTCGAGCATGTTCTGCTGCTGCAGCGGGATGTTGGTCTTGATGCCCTCGATGACGAACTCGCTCAAGGCCACGCGCATGCGTGCGATCGCGGTGGCGCGGTCCGGCCCGTGGGCGATCAGCTTGGCGATCATCGCGTCGTAGTTCGGCGGAATCCGGTAGCCGTCGTAAAGGTGCGTCTCGACGCGGATGCCCGGGCCGCCCGGCGGGTGGTAGCGGCTGACGGTGCCCGGACTCGGCGTGAAGGTGTTCGGGTCTTCGGCATTGACGCGGCATTCGATCGCGTGGCCGCGGAGCTGGATGTCCGACTGCTTGTAGCGCAGCTTCTCGCCGGAGGCCACGCGCAACTGCTCGGTGACGAGATCGACGCCGGTGACCATTTCCGTGACCGGGTGCTCGACCTGGATGCGCGTGTTCATCTCGATGAAGTAGAACTGGCCGCGCTCGAAGAGGAACTCGAAGGTGCCGGCACCGCGGTAGCCGATGCGCTTGCAGGCCTCGACGCAGACCGCGCCGATCTCCTGGCGCTGCTTCTCGCTGATGCCGGGCGCCGGCGCTTCCTCGATGACCTTCTGGTGGCGGCGCTGCATCGAGCAGTCGCGCTCACCCAGGTGGATCGCGTTGCCGTGGCTGTCGGCGAGCACCTGGATCTCGATGTGGCGCGGATTCTCGAGGTACTTCTCGAGGTACACCTGGTCGTTGCCGAAGGCCGCGCGCGCCTCGGCGCGGGTCATCGAGACCGCGTTCAGCAGTGCCATCTCGGTGTGCACCACGCGCATGCCGCGACCACCGCCGCCGCCGGCAGCCTTGATGATCACCGGGTAGCCGATGCGCTTGGCGATCGCGGCGTTCTCCACCGGGTCGTCGCCGAGCGGCTTGCCGGAGCCCGGCACACAGGGCACGCCGGCTTCCTTCATCGCGGTGATCGCCGAGACCTTGTCGCCCATCAGGCGGATGGTCTCGGCGCGCGGGCCGATGAAGACGAAGCCGGACTGCTCGACGCGCTCGGCGAAATCGGCGTTCTCCGACAGGAAGCCGTAGCCCGGGTGGATGCCCTGGGCATCGGTGACTTCGGCCGCGGCGATGATCGCCGGGATGTTGAGGTAGCTGTCGCGCGGTGGCGCCGGGCCGATGCAGACCGACTCGTCGGCCATCGCGACGTGTTTGAGGTTGCGGTCGACGGTCGAGTGCACGGCCACGGTCTTGATGCCGAGCGCCTGGCAGGCGCGCAGCACGCGCAGCGCGATCTCGCCGCGGTTGGCGATGACGATCTTCTCGAGCATGGGGTCTACTCCCGGTTCACGCTCACTGGATCACCACCAGCGGCTCGTCGAACTCCACCGGCTGGCCGTTTTCGACGAGGATGCGCACCACGGTGCCGGCGACTTCGGCCTCGATCGGGTTGAACATCTTCATCGCTTCGATGATGCCGATGGTCTCGCCGGCCTTGACTTGCTGGCCGACCTTGATGAAGGGCGCCGCGCCCGGAGCGGAGGCGGCGTAATAGGTGCCCACCATCGGCGAGCGCACGACGGTGCCCTCGTACTGCGGCTCGGCGGCGGCCTTGCCCGTTGCCGGCGCTTCGCCTGCCGTGGCGGCTGGCGCGGCCGGAGCATGGACATGGGTCACCGGCGCGGCGGAAGGCATCGCGAACTGCGCCGGGAGATTCTTCGGCCAGCGCGACAGGCGCACGGTCTCCTCGCCCTCGCGGATCTCGAGTTCGGCGAGGTTCGATTCCTCGAGCAGCTCGATCAGTTTCTTGATCTTGCGGATGTCCATGGCCATGGCGGCACTCCGGGAAAGGGGCAGGAAAAGGGTTCAGGCGAGGCGGCGCAGCGCGGCTTCGAGTGCCAGCCGGTAGCTGTCACCGCCGAGGCCGGTGATCACGCCGACGGCGAGATCCGAGAGATAGGAATGCCGGCGGAAGGGCTCGCGCGCATGCACATTGCTGAGATGCAGCTCGATGAAGGGAACGGCGACCGCCGCCAGCGCATCGCGCAGGGCGATGCTGGTGTGGGTGAAGGCACCCGGGTTGATCAGGATGAAGCGCGTGCCGTCTTGCCGGGCGGCATGAATGCGATCGATCAGCGCGTGCTCGGCATTGCTCTGCAGGTGGTCCATCGTGTGGCCAGCTGCGCGGGCCCGCTCCGCGAGTTCGGCGACGATGGTCTCCAGCGTGGAGCTGCCGTAGATGGCGGGTTCGCGGTTGCCGAGCAGGTTCAGGTTGGGCCCGCTGAGGAGCAGGATGTCGGGCATCGGGTCGCGGGCCGCAAGCGTGAAGGGCCGGTAGTCTGCTTTGCAGGTGCCTTGCTGTAAAGCCGGTTCGCTGGAGATCACGACAAGATCGGCGCCATTCGGTGGCGTATGGAGATCGGCTGGGTGGGCTTGGCGGAATGTGGCGCGCGAGCGGGTAATGCAGGCTCTGGGACATCACCACCCGTGCGAGGAGTCTGATCATGAGCCTGCATCCCGGCCTGAAATGGCGTCGCCCGTGGCTTGCCGCCTGGGTCTGCCTGCTGTGCGCCTCGCTGGGAGGACCCCTGGCGGCCCAGGACACGGCGCCACTGCTGCCCACGCCGAACATCGACCCGGTCCTGGCCGGCGATGTGGAGGTGCTGCACAAGCTGCTCGACGGACGCACGATGGTCGGTGGAAGTTTCTCCCGCCTCGGCAATGTGGTCGCCGACGGCTGCGGACGGCTGCTGCAGGACGGCTCGCCGGATGCCGCCTTCCAGTGCGCCGTCAGCAATGCCAAGGCCTTCGCTGTCGATCCCAGCGGTCGGGTCTACCTGTTGCGCAACGGTGGCCCGACCCTGGTGCGCCTGTTGCCCAACGGAGCGCTGGACCCCGGTTTCAGTACGCTCAACGATGGCGGCATCAGCTCATTGGTGATTGCTGGCGACGCGCTCTACTTGGGGGGCAATTTCAGTTCGATCAACGGTGTCGCGCGCGATCGCCTGGCGCGCCTGTCCCTCGATGGCGTCCTCGATCCGGGCTGGAACCCCGGTGCCGACGCCAACGTCGGCGCGATGCGCGCGCCGGGCGATGGCTTTCTGTATGTCGGTGGGGCGTTTTCGACGGTCGGTGGTTCGCCGCGCGCACGTCTGGCCCGGGTGAGCCTCGCCACGGGGGTCGTCGATGCCTGGAATGCCGCCCTGGCCTCGACGCTCGGAGGATTCGAGGTGACGGCGATGGACTCGGACGGCAGCCACCTCTACGTCTCCGGGGCCTTCGACACGGTGCAGGGCCAGCAGCGGCGCCGGCTGGCCAAGATCGGACTGGATACGGCCGCCACGCTCGACCCGAACTGGGCGCCGCAGGTGCTGAGCGCGCCGACCCAGTTCAGTGGGCCGCGACTGCTGCGTGTCATCGGCGCCAGCGTCTACGTCGGCGATACCACGGGCGATCACCTCATCGGCAGCGGCAGTGACACCAAGTCCGCGCGCCTGATCCGGCTCTCGCGCACGGGTGCGGCGGTGATCGACCTCGCCTACGATCCTTTTGCCGATGTCAGCGGGACCTCGGCCAATGGTCCGCGCGCACTGGTCGAGGGCGATGGCGGTGGTCGACTCTTCGTCGGTGGTGCGGTGAGCGAGCTGTCGGCCGGGCAGGTCCGCCTGGGCCTGGCCGCGTTGAACCCGGATGGCACTGTCGATGGTCTGAGCGCGCTCGTCGAGGCCACTCGCATCGCGGGGGTGACGGGGTTGGCCTTCGATGCGGCCACCCGGGCGATCTACGTCCAGGGCTCCTTTCTCAAGGTCAACGGTGTGCAGCGCCCGGGACTGCTGCGATTGCTGCCGGGTGGTTCGGTCGATGGTGGATTCCGCCCGCCAGCCGGTCGCTACAGCGCCGTGGCGCTGGCAGGTGGGGCCGTGTACGCGGCCGACGACAAGGCCCGCCTGCTGCGCAAGCTCGACCCGATCAGTGGCGACCCGGTCGCGGGCTTCACACCCATCGCCTACACCCAGTCCATCGGCAGCCTCGTCGTCGCGCCGGACCACCTCTACCTGCTGGGCTCTTTCCAGCTCAACGGCATCAATCCGGTCCTGGCGCGATTTGCGCGGATCGATCTGGCCAGCGGGCAGGTCGACACCAGCTTCCGTTTCAGTCCGAACGCCGGGGGCTTCATCGCCGGCCTCGAGTTCGATGCCGCCACCAGCAGCCTCTTCATCCACGGGGTGTTTTCCAGCATCAACGGGACGCCGGTGCAAAACCTGGCCCGCATCGACAGCAATTCCGCGATCCTCGACGGCAGCTTCGCGCCGGCGATCCCGACGCAACTCAGTGCGGTGGTCGCCGATGGCGAGGGTGGTCTCTGGCTCAACGGGGGCTTCGCGACGATCAATGGCGCCACCTGTCGCGCACCGGCGCGATTGCTGATCGCCACGGGCGCGCTGGATCCTGCCTTTTCCTGCGTGCGCTCGGCCTTGGGCATCGGCAGCCTCGCCTATGCCCGCGACGCGATCTACGGCAGCTTCGGCAACAGCCTGCGCCGCTTCCGTCGTGCCGATGGCGGCGCCGCCGATCCGAACTGGCTGCGCAGCGCTGTGCCCTCGCCATTGACCCTGCGCCACTTCGACGACCGCGTGTTCGTCCATGGCAGCTACGAGATGCTGGGCAACGAGCAGCGGCGCTCGCTGGCTGCGCTGCCCACCATCGAGCGCTATTTCCGCAACGGTTTCGAGTAGGGTGGTCGGGCTCGTGGCCCCGAGCCATGCAGGCCGGGCCGGTGAATGCGTGGCGCGTGTGCGAGCTGTCCTGCCGATGCGCTTGTGGGGCGCCGGTCGAGCCGGTCTCAGGCCCGGCGCGGCAGGCGGCCGTCCGCGCCGGCTGCCGTGATGCCGCTGGCCGACGGGCGAATGCCCTGGATGGCCGGGGAGTGCGGCACGGCGTTCTGGCTCAACGTTGTCGAAGGTGGCGGGGAACTCGCCAGTTTAGTGGAGCAACCTGAGACTGAAGGCCTCTTGGACGCGCAGCCGCGCTGCTGCAGCATGTGACGCAGTCCCCTCGCAGGCTGGCCGACTTGGATCACACCGACGAGCCCGATTATCGATTGGGAGGCGTGCTGGTCGATGCGGTCGGGCGGCGCCTGCTGCTCGCTGACCATCGCGAGCGCCTGCCGGCCGACACCCAGCAGGTCGAGGTCTTGCTCTGCCTGATCCGCAGCTATCCGGCGATCGTCTCGAAGGACGAGTTGCTCGAGCGCGTCTGGGGTGGTCGTTACGTGACCGACGCGGCCTTGCACAAGACCGTCAGCAGCCTGCGCAAGCTGCTGCGCGAGCACAACGGCGGCGCCGAACTCATCGAGACGCGCTATCGGCGCGGCTACCAGTTGATGCAGCCGGCCCAGGTGGTCTCCGCGCGACCCGGCGGCGCCGCGCCGGCCGCTGATGACGACAGCAGCGGAGCCAGCGACAGCCCTGCGCGACCCTCGCCAGCGCCCCCGCCAGGGCAAGGTCGGATGCTCGGCACGGCCTGGGCAGCGGTCCTGTTGGCCACAGCGGTGGCCCTCTGGTGGCCGCGCACACCGGACTTGGTCGCGCCGGCGCCGGTGGTGGTTGAGGCCGCTGTCGCCGAATCACTGGCGCGGATGGACGACGAGGCGCTGATCCAGGCGATCAAGGACGCGCTCGTTCCCGACCCGCGGCTGGCCCGGCAGGCCGCGGCCGAATTGCGCCGGCGCGGCGAGTCGGCGCCGCGTCTGCGTGGCCTGGCTGACAAGTTCGACGGCATCGTCGCCTATCGCGCCGGTGATTTTGGCGAGGCCGAGTCGGCCTACCTGCGCGCGCTGCCGGCGTTTCGGGAGGTGGGCGATCGTCGCGAGGAGGCCAATGTCCTCAACAATCTGGCCGTGCTGCTCGCCGAGGCTGGTCACGATCCCGGTCGCGCCGAGGCGCTGTATCGCGAGGCGCTGGCGATCCGGATCGAACTGGGAGACACCAATGGCGTCCTCGGCAGCCATCGCAACCTGTCCAACCTCCTGCTCGAGGCCAAGCGACTCGAGGCGGCGCGCGAGGCCGTGGCGGCCTATGAGCAAGCGGCGGCCGCCGCCGGTGCAGCGGGCGATGTCGTGGAAGCGCGCATCCTGCGCGGCGATGTGATGCTGGCCAGCGGGGAGGGTGATCCACGGCCGGTTTTCGAATCGGCGATGGCCATGGCCCAGGAGGCAGGAATCCCGCATTCGGCCGCCAGCGCGAGCCAGCGGCTCGGCCGACTGGCCCTGCGCGCCGGCGATCCCGCGGCAGCACGGGCCGCGTTCGAGCGAACGCTCACCTGGTATCGCGAGAGCGGCGCCACCCACCAGCTCGATATCGTGCTCTACAACCTGGCGAGCGCGGTGGCGGCCAGTGGCGATGTTACAGGCGCCATTGCCCACTACGAGGCGGTGCTGGCCGCAGATCCGGATGGTCGGGCAACGACCCTGCGAGTCGACACGCGGCTGGCGCTGGCCCGTCTGCATGCGCTGGCGGGCCACCCGGATGCGGCACGGCAATCGCTCGCGGCCGCGCAGAGTGAAGCCCTGGTACTGCAGAACGAGGCTGCACTCGCTGCGGTGGCGATCGCGCGGGCCGATTTTGCGCTGCGCGAGGGTGAGCTGATCGCTGCGCGCGGTCATCTCTCCGAGGCCGAGCAGCGTCTGGCCTCGGTGGATGACTGGGAATTGGGGGCGCAGTGGCGGCTGCAGGATGTCTGGCTCAGGATCGCCGCCGGGCAGCCCGAGAACGCCCGGGTGGCGCTCGATCGCCTGCGCGCGGACGCACGCGCGCGTCGGGACCTTGCCACCGAGCAGCGCCTGGCGCCGCTGGAGTCGGCGCTGGCCGGCGCCGCAGGCGACTGGGCTGCCGCCTATCGCTGGCAGGTCGAAGCGAAGGGCGTGCCGGTGGCGGATGCTGACACACCGCTCGCGGCCAGTTCGAGCAGGGGCGACCGCTACAGCCTGGGACTCGCCGGGCTGCTGGCCGGCCTGCTGCTGGGCGGGGGGATCGGCTTCTGGCGGGCCCGATTTCACTCGAAGCCATCAGCGTGAATCGCGTCGCCGCCACCGCCATTGCCGGCGGCGCCGTGCCAGTAGCCGCTGCGCAGCGTGTAGTCGCCGCCGCTCGCTGCGTTCGTTGCCGCTTGTCCGGTGGTTCCCTGGAGCTGCCAATCGCCGCCGCTGGCCGCGCCCCCGCCGTTGGCGATCACTTGGCGTGCGACTGCAAAATTCCCGCCGGACTGCGCCTGTGCGGGTTGCAGCGCGAGCACGAGCGCCAGCGCAGCGGCCAGCAGACAGACGATGCCTGCCAGAACCCTGGTGAGGGGAGCCGGCCGTGTCCGCGTCGCGCGGGTCGGCAGCCCGCCGGTGGGGGCAAATCGAAAGGGGGCGTTGCCCAGGATGGGATCGGCCTGGCTGGCGCTTCTCTTCGGTTCGCGGCTCACGGTTCCACCTCGCACTCGCTGTCGGCACAAACGAGCAAGCGCAGATCGTCGAAGACCGGGTCGTGGACAGCCATGACCGGCAGCCCGTCGTCGCGGAAGGCGAGGGCGACGCCGCGAAAGCCGATCGGCGTCGCGGAACGGACGGTGCGCAGCGTGTTGCCGGCGCTGCACGAGGCGTTGCCGCAGGTGGCCAATCGCAGCGGCGCGTTGCCAGTGCTGCCGTAGGCGATCGCGGGTCGTCCATCTGGACGCAGCGCGAGGGAGACGCCCTCGATGCTCGACTGGCTCTCGATCGTGCGCAAGCTGACGGTGGCACAGTCGGCCGCGGTGCAATCGGCGACGCGCACCTGCTGCTGGCTGACATCCCGGTAGGCGACGATCGGTCGGCCGTCCGCACGGATCGCCAGGCTGGTGTGGGTGCCGACCGTACCCGCAGTCGCCAGCGCGCGCGAGGTGCCGGAGGTGCAGCCCGGGTTGTCGCAGACGTAGAGCCGCAAATCGCCGTTGGTGGCATCGTGATAGCTGAGGACGGGACGGTCGTCGGCCCGTACGGCAAGGTCGAGGTGCGCTCCCACCTCGCCGGCCATGGCCAGCGTGCGAACCGCGCCCGAAGAGCAGTCCGCCGCCTGGCAGTCGTAGAGCTTTAGGTCGGCGCTCGTGACATCGTGGTAAGCCACGACCGGCAGCCCGCTCGAGCGCAATGCGATCCGGATGTAGCGGCCGTTGGCTACCTCGATCAAGCTCGATGTGCTTTGCCGGCAGTCTCGCGTCGAGCAGGTCGCCACGGCAACGCCGCCAGGCAACAAGCCGGCACTCGGGACCTTGTAGGCGACGATCGGGCGCCCCGAGGCTGGCACCGCCACATCGATTTCGGTCAGGGCACTCAAGTTGCTCGACGTGTCCACGCTTTCGCTCTCGCGGCACAAGCGGTCCTTGCACGAGATGACCCGCAAAGGGCGCGGTTCCAGCCTGCCAGCGACGATCACGGCCAGGCCATCGGTGCGCATTGCGATCGCGGGCGTGAAGCTCACCGGTATGTCCTGATCAAGGACACGATCGACCCCGTTACAGAGCGGAGCACCGGCGGCCGTGATGCCGCGCAAGGCCAGGCCGGCCGGACACTCGGCGCTGATCCGTAACTGCACGGTCGCCGGATTGACCTGACCGGCACCGATCGCACCCGGGGCGATGGCGGCGGCAGTGACCGCACCCGCAGCCAGTTTCGGCGCCGTGATGGCGGCATCGGCGACCTTGATCGTGCTGACCGAAGCATCGGCCAGCTTGGCGCTCGTCACCGCGCTGTTTGCCAGCTTGCCCTCGGTAACGACCAGGTTGGCGAGCTTGGTGGCGGTGATCGAACCGTCGGCGATGTCGACCGAACTGACCGAGCCATCCGCGAGTTCGGAACTGCCAACCGCGGAGGGTGCCATCTTCGCCGCGGTGACGGCATCGTCGACGAGATGCGAGGTGCTCACCGAATGGGAGACGAGCTGCTCGAAGCCCACGGAGCCCGGGGCCATCTTGCCCATGGTGATGGCTTCGGCGGCGATCGCGTTGGTGCGCACGCTGCCGGCGGCCAGTTCGATGTCGGTGACCGAGCCGGCGCGCACCTTCAGGGCGTAGGGTGCCGCCAGGATCGGTACGCGCGGTGACAGCAACTGGAATGCGCCCGTGCTCGCCCCGGGGCGCACGGCGAGCTGCAGAGCCACGGAATCCCCGAGGAAGAGCCCGGGGCCGAAGTCGAGCGGCACCGAGATCAGGCCGTCGACGATGGCGAGATCATTGACGGTGACGGTCGGAGCCAGCGGCACCGAGCTGGTGCTGTTGGGGTAGGGCGTGAACTGCAAATCGAAGCTGCCCTGGGCCGGCTGGCCCTGGAAACTCAGCTCGCCCTGGTAACTGATCGCGGTACCGAGGACCTGGGCGCCCGCCCGGCCCGGTGCGATGAACAGCAGCAGGCACGCAAGCCCCGCCACAATCCGACTGACGCTTCCCATCTGGTCTTCCCCCTGGTCGCGCCGGTGAGCCCGGCGTGGGGAGGAGACTGTCGATGAGTGCGCTCGGGATCCTGAAATTGGCTGGAAGAAAGCCGGAAATTGGCTTACGGATGCTGTGGAAGGCGAGGTTGCGCGCGGTCGATGTGCTCGAGCGCCCTGCGAGCCGCTGTTGTGGCGGAGCTGGTCTGACCTGGGTCCGCAGGGCCCCGACGTGGGGGCGCCGACAGCGCGATTGCTCTGTCAGCAGCGCCCCTCACCTGTCACCTGCGGTGACAACCTACCCGGGAACCTGCCGAATGATCAGATACTTGTGAACGCACTTTTGGCCTTGCGAGCGCGCTTTGTGACCCCTCTCCCCTGGTGGGAGAGGGGCTGGGGAGAGGGGGCGCTACACAAGGCCTGACGTAGGTTCCGGGGCAAAAGCTGGCAGCCGCCCGCGCTGCACAGGCCTCTCCCCGCGGGCGGGGAGAGGGATCGACTGCCCGTGACTGGACCATGTCGCGTGGGCAGGCGCGTGCAGGCACTGCAGGTGTAGCTCAGAACTGCAGGCTCCACGCATCGATGCGGCCGGTGTCGCCGCTCGCGTTGTCGTTGATGCGCAGGCGCCAGGTACCGTTGGCGAGCTGGGCCGAGGCATTGGCGGTGTAGGTCTGGTAGATGTTGTCGGCGCTGCCGCCGGTGCGGTTGTGCAGCGTGGCGACCACGGCGCCGTTCGGGCCGACGAGGTCGATCTTCATGTCGCCGATGTAGGTGTGGGTCACTCGGACATTGATGCGCAGGGTGGACGGCGCGTTGCCGCTGCGGCCGCTCACCGAGATCGAGCTCTCGACGGTGGCGTTGTCGGAGATCGTCACGTCGGTGGCGTTCTGGTAGAAGCCGGCCGCGCGGTAGCCGGCCTTGGTGGTGGCCGTCGAGCCGGTCGGGTTCAGCCAGTTGCTGAGGCGCGTGGCGTTGGTGCCGCCACCGGTCCAGGACACCGACAGCCGGCCGTAATAGTCGGACAGGGTGTTGCCGCAGGCGGCCGAACCACCGTGCAACTGGCCGACCAGCAGTCCGCTCTGGTTCCACAGGCCCGAACCCGAAGAGCCGCCTTCGGTGGTGCCGCTCTCCCAGTTGCCGACTCGCCAGTGCGTCGTGCCCGAACCGCCGCCGTAAGCCGAGACGGTGAGCGCGTTGTTGTCGGTGGAGAAGCGCTTCTCATGGCCGGCGGGGTGGTGGATGCCGCGCGCCGAGGTCGGCGCCGTGGTGCTGCGGCTCCAGCCGGAGAAGAAGGGGCTGGCCGCGGTTGGTACATTGGTCGACAGCTGCAGCAGCGTCATGTCGCTGGGCGCATAGGTCGCGCGCAGCGTGGCGCCCGACTGGCTGTGGCTGGAGAAGGTGGACTTGGAGATCGAGGTCCCGCTGGCGCTCGAGCCCGGAGCGCGGCACTGCGGATTCTGGTAGTTCCAGTAGACCACCACCGTGCTCGCCACCGTCTGATTGCTCAGGCAGTGGTTGGCCGTCAGGAAGTAGGGCGTCGTCGTGTTGCCGGTGTTGGCCACCAGCGTGCCGGTGCAGACGTAGCTGGAACCACCCGAGCTGAAGGTGTACTGGCCCACCGAGCTCATCTGGTCCTGCCAGCCGTTGCCTTGCGAGCAGGCCGCGTCGACATTGCAGGAACCGGACTTTTGCGACAGGTCTGCGGTCTCGAACAGGCCGCGATAGCCGTGGGTCACCGAGGCCAGTTCCAGCGCGACGCGGCCGCGCTGCGCCTTCGGCACGCGCAGCTCCAGCGTCGCCTTCTCGCCGAAGACGTAGGGTGACCAATAGGACTCGCCCGAAAGTTGCTCGGCGGTGATGTAGCGCAGGTTTTCCTTGCCCTCGCCGCGGATCGTCAGGCTGGCGCCCTCGGGCAGCCTCAGCTTCGAGAAGTGAAAGTCGAGGGTCCTGGCGGCCGGCGACACCAGCTCGAAGCGCCACTCGGCGATGCCCTCGCTCGTCTCGGTCCAGAAACCCTGGCGCTTCAGATCGATGCCGAACTCGCTGACCGGGATCTGCACGCCGTAGCGGAAGGGACCGCCGCTCTGCTTGGCGTCTTCCATGCGCAGCTTGGTCACGTCAGGGCCGGGGAGCACGAGACTCTGACCGTGCGCGAAGGCACCATCCGCGATCTCGACGGCTCGGCGGTCGTCGACAGCGTGGGCATTGGTGGCGAGGCAGGACAGCAGCGCGAGGGCAAGCGGCGCACGGATGCAGGACAGCGACAGACGCATGGGTGACACTCCCCGATTGGATGTTGGTGGTGGGCCGTCCCTCGGGGCGCACCGATCCCCACCGGCGCCCGCTGCCGCAGCCATCGACCGGATCGCCTGGGGCGAGCCGGGAGGTCCCCGGGAACGAAGACGCGGCGGACCTTTCGGGCCGCCGCGCCAGTGCATACGGTAACAACGCCTGGTCCTCGTGGTCAACGGGGTAGATGCGCCAAGTATTTGTTTCTTGAGAAATTGTTTCTGCAGAAACTGTTCTATCGGGGCCTTGCGGTCACGTGATGCATGACTCGTGAGTCTGGCGCTGGCAACGAGAGGGCGCGGTGCGGCTGACGGCGCGATCTGGCCTTTGCAAAGCCCTGCGTTGACGGCCAATCAATCCTGCGCGATCCGGCGCCACCACGGCAGTGTGGCCAGCGACAGCAGGGCCGAGGGCAGGATGCCGTGGCTGAGCCAGTACGCGAGCCCGGCAGACGGATCGCCGATCGGTGCCTCGGGTGCACCAGGCAGGGCGCCGGCAAAGGCCAACAGCGGCGTCGAAAGTATCTCGATACCGGTCCGGACAAACACGGCGCCCAGGACGAAGAGCACCACACACACCAGCACGCCACGCAGCACGAGCCCCGCAGACACGAAGCCGGTCAACAGCGCCCCCGGCAGGGCAAGCAGGCCTGCCAGCAAGCCCGACAGGGCCGCAGCGATGGAGGTCCACACGGCGGGCGGCTGCAATTCGTCGAGGGTATGGATCCGGGGCGGCGCCGGCGCGGCTGGTGCCCGATCGCCGGCGAACAGCGTCGCCACGGCCCAGACCAGCAGCATCGGGCCGAAGAACCAGCCGGCCCCGATCTCCCTCGGCTTGCTGGATTCGAGCATGCCGATGACCAGCAGTCCGGCCAGTCCGATCAGGACGCAACGCACGACGCGCCCGAAGCGCAGGTGCCA
>JANJUH010000481.1 GCA_024710675.1 Lysobacterales bacterium | reverse complement strand
TCCGCCTGCCGGAGGACGAGACGTTGGTCGGCCTCGTGAGGCTCGACGCGATCGCCGAGGAAGAAGGCGAGGGTGAGCAGCCGGAAGGCGACGGGCCAGGCGCGCCAGCGAGCTGAGGCGATCGCGCCCGAGGGCGCTCCTGCATCGGGCCCGGTGCCGGTCGGTCACCGGTAGGAGCGCGCTCTGCGCGCGAAAGGTCTTGCCGCAGATCGTGATCGCGCCCGAGGGCGCTCCTACGTCGTGATCGGCGGCGGATGGCCACCCGCAGGAGCGCGCTCTGCGCGCGAAGAAACCTTGCCGCAAACCCGATCGCGCCCAGAGGGCGTTCCTACGACCGGCAGGGCTGGGCCCCGCCGCACCCAAGTAGCGCGCTCTGCGCGCGATTGACCTTGCCGCAAACCCGGTGGCTTGCAGGCCTGCCGACGCGCGTGCCGCCGCTATGACCCGGACTTGCAGCGTCGTAGACTGCGCGCAGCGTCCGCACGGATGTCCGGTCTCGTCACGGGGGGAGCAGGGCAAGATGGTGACACGCGTGTCGAGTGCCAGCCCCCGGGCGGCTGCTTCCGCTTGGCCGGGATGCCGGGAAGCGCGGTGAACACGTCGATCACCGATGCGCCCCCCCAATGCGACCGCTTCTTCCACCGGTCGGCCATTCTCATGGCGGCGCAGGTGCTTCCCAGCTCCCCTCCTCTGAGCAGCCTCCTGCCGCTGCCGCGCCGCTCGCACCGCTTCCGTTTGCTGCATCACACCCTTCGCCTGGCCAGCGCCGCCGTGGTGCTGCCGCTGCAGCTCGGCGCAGCCTGGATCGCGCGCCCTGACGCCTCGAACCGCATGGCGGTCTCCCTGCTCGGCTCCGGCTAGGCGCCATCGCAGCCCGTCCACATCCACCCAGAACAGACCCGACAGGAGCAGAGGACGATGGCAAGGACAGTGGTGATCACCGGATGCAGCTCCGGCTTCGGCAAGCTGCTGGCCCTGCACTTGGCGCGCCGCGGCGACCGGGCCTACGCCACCATGCGCGCAACCAAGGGCAAGAACGCCGCCGTCGCCGCCGAGCTTTCAAGCATCGCGGCGAGGGAAGGCATCGACCTGCGCGTGCTGGAGCTGGACGTGAGTTCCACCGACTCGGTGGACGCAGCGGCGGCGACGGTGCTTGCCGAATCCGGCGCGCCCGACGTGGTGATCAACAACGCCGGCGTGAT
Organism: Lysobacterales bacterium; assembly: GCA_024710675.1. GTDB lineage: Bacteria > Pseudomonadota > Gammaproteobacteria > Xanthomonadales > SZUA-5 > JANJUH01. Next base: position 3,159 of record JANJUH010000481.1, on the reverse strand, counting down.
GTACTTCGGTTTCACCGAGGCCTTCAGCACCGAGGAGCTGGCCGCCCAGCTCGATGTCAACGTGCTCGGCATCCACCGAGTGAGCCGGGCCTTCCTGCCCGCGATGCGCCAGCGCGGCCGGGGCCTGATGATCAACATCAGCTCGATCGCCGGGCGCCTGGCCGTGCCCTTTTTCGGCGTCTACCACGCCAGCAAGTGGGCGGTGGAAGGCTATTCGCTGGCCCTGCGCACCGAGCTGGCCTGCACCGGGGTCGATGTGGTGGTGGTCGAGCCGGGCCCCTTCGAGACCGAACTCTTCGGCCAGAGCCCACGCCCCGCCGACGCCGATGGCCGGGGCCAGACCTACCCCGGCATCGCGCACCAGACCTTCACCCAGCTCGGCGCCGCCTTCGAGGGCATGTTCAGCGACCCGGGCACGCCCACCGATCCGACGGTCTTCGTCAATGACGTCAGCGCCCTGATCGACACCGCGGCGGGCCAGCGCCCCTTCCGCACGGTGGTCGGCGTGGATGCCGGTGTGCGCGAGCGCAACGCGGCGGTCGAACCCTTCGATGCCGGCGTGCTGGCGGCCTTCGGCCTGACCGGGTTCGCGACCCTGGCAACCGGCTCGGACTGAGCGCGCCGCGATGCCCGGCGCCGCCGGGCCCAACGGCGCAAGGGCGGCCTCCTTCGGCTCTGAACGGGCAGCGACGGCGCATCATGGGGCCGCGGCGCTGTATCCATCGGGCGTGGCGGTGTCGTTGTTTGCCGGGACTCACACCAACTGACCCCAGGGGGAGCGTATGTCAGCGATGAAGGACAAGGTCGCATTGATCACCGGCGCGAGCAGCGGGATAGGCCGGGCCACCGCCGAGGCCTTCGCCGCCCACGGCGCCCGGCTCGTCGTCGCAGCGAGGCGTCAGGACGAACTGGACTCGCTGGTTGCTGCCATCGAGGCGCAGGGCGGCACGGCGACGGCGATCCGCACCGACGTCTCCAGCGCGGCAGAGGTCGAGCGCATGGTGGCCCACGCCATCGCGAGCTTCGGCCGGCTCGATTACGCGGTGAACAACGCCGGCATCGAGGGGCGCTTCGCGCCGATCACCGAGCTCACCGAAGCCGATTGGGACCAGGTGCTCGGCATCAACCTCAAGGGCGTGTTCCTGTGCATGCAGCATCAGGCCCGCGCCATGCTCGCTGCTGGCAATGGCGGCGCCATCGTCAATGTCGGCTCGGTCAATTCCTTCCTCGGCGTGGCGACCGGCTCGGTCTACTGCACCTCCAAGCACGGGCTGATCGGCCTGACCACCAGCGTGTCGGCGGAACTGGCCGCGCAGGGTATCCGCGTCAACCTGGTGTGCCCGGGCCTGGTCGACACGCCGATGCACCGTCGTTTGCGCGGGGAGTTCGGCGATGCGCTCTTCGACCAGGGCGTGCTGCCGAGCGTGCACCTGCGCCGCGCGGGCCTGCCGCAGGAGATCGCCCAGGCGATCCTCTTCCTGTGCTCGGACGCCGCCAGCTACATCACCGGCACCACGCTGACGCCGGATGGCGGCCTGACCTTGACGGTCTGAGCCTGGACGAAAGGACGCCCCGATGCTGCTTCGCCGCGTGATGCAACATGTCCGGGACCAGAACTGGTTCGCCGTCGGCATCGACCTTGTCATCGTCGTGGTCGGTGTGTTCATCGGCCTGCAGGTCCAGCAGTGGGCCGATGCGCAGCGGCAGGGAAGGCTGGAGCGGATCTACACCGAGAGGCTGCAGGCCGAGGTGCTCAGCCTGGTGGCGACCCGCGCGCCGCTGGTCGAGGCCCGCAACCGCTTCAACGCGGCGCTCGCCACAGCCACGCGGGCGCTTCACGACGAGGAGTTGCGGGCGCTGAGCGACTTCGAGTGCCAGAGCATCGCCTACTCCTACGCGATCTCGAATCCGACCGACGACCTGGCAACGCTGATCGAGTTGCAGTCGACCGGCCAGCTTTCGGTGTTCAGCAATCCCCGGGTGTCGGAGGCCCTTGGCGCATTCCTGCTGGTGCGGGCGAGGTCGCGCGATTCGCATGCCGGGATCAACCGCAGCCAGTTGAATCTTCACTTGCGCCACCCGGAGCTCGTTCAGGTCACGGCGCCATCGGAGATCGCCAAGAGCTCGTTCGCCTACGGCAGCTTCCGCTGCGATCTCGACGGTATGCGCGCCTCGCCCCAGTTCCGCAACGACTACGAACTCAACCAGACCAACTTCGCCCTGCACGCGCGCGACAACGCCCGGGTCGACGCCAGTCTGGTTGAACTCAACGCAGTGCTGATGGACGTGCTGGGTCTGCCTCGGGAGTTGACGGTGCGATGATGATTCGCCGCATCAGCGGGCACCTGCGTGTACAGAACTGGACCGCGATCACGATCGAGTTCGTGTTGCTGGTCGTCGGCGTGTTCCTCGGCATCCAGGTCGCGAATTGGAACGAGGAACGACTGGACCGCATCGAGGCCGGACGGGTGCTCGAGCGGCTGGACCAGGAGTTCCGGATGCACCTGGACCGTACCGACCGCAGCCTGGAGCGGCATCGCGATTCCCTGGCGGCGACGGCCCGGGTGATCAACGGCATCCGCAATGCACGTCTTGCGGAAGACACGCTGGGTGCCGACCTCGACCTCGTCACCGGCTTCTCCACACCTCCGGGGCCGTCCACCACCTTCCAGGAGCTGGTGTCGAGCGGCCGCCTGGGCCTGCTGCGCGGCACCGAACTCAGGGCGGCGCTCCTGGGCTACAACGACTACGTGTCGCTGGTCCGCAGCCACTACGACGTCTTCACCGGACCGTTGATCGACGCCAGGTCCAGGATGTTGCATACCCGGACCCTGCTGGTCACCGGGGAGCCCTCGGCAACGATCACCGATGCGTGGGCGACCGGCTCCGTGGATCAGGCGCGGCTGCTGGCGGATCCGGAGATCATGGTGGCCCTGCAATCAGCCTACGGAACGCAGGACAACATCCACGCCGTGCTGCGTGCAAACCGGGAGCGGATCGTCGAGATCCTCGGGCTGATGGCGGCGGAGAAGGGCGGGGATGGAGGACGCTGAGCGGCCGGGCGTTACCGATCCGGTTCAACCACGGCCTAGCCCGGATATTTCACTAGGTCGCGAGCACAGGGCTCGATTTCCTTGTCGTGATGCGGAAAACCCTGCC
>JANJUH010000120.1 GCA_024710675.1 Lysobacterales bacterium | reverse complement strand
TCGTCGGCGAGCAGCACCGGCGGGCGGTTGATCAACGCGCGGGCAATCGCCACGCGCTGCTGCTGGCCACCGGACAGCTCGCTCGGCCGGTGACGGGCCCGCTGCGCCAGTCCGACCTCGGCCAGTGCCGCCTCGGCGCGGCGCTCGCGCTCGGCGCGCGGCACACCGGCGTAGGCCAGCGGCAGCATCACGTTCTCCAGCGCCGTCATCCGCGTCAGCAGGTGGAAGCCCTGGAAGACGAAGCCGAGCTTGTCCAGGCGCAGCTTGGCACGACCGGTGGCATCCAGCGTGGCCACATCGATGCCATCGATGCGGTAACGCCCGCTGCTGGGCACATCGAGGCAGCCGATGATGTTCATCAGCGTCGACTTGCCTGAGCCCGACGGTCCCATGATCGCGAGGAACTCGCCCCTCGCGATGCTCATGTCGATGCCGCGCAGCGCGACGACCTCGGCCTCGGTGCCGGCCGAGTAGGTCTTGACGACCTTCTCGATCTCGATGATCGGGCGCACGTCAGGATCCGGCGCCGACGATGACCTGGGCACCCTCGTCGAGGCCGGACAGCACCTCGGTGTGGCCGCTGTCGGACACGCCGACGCGCACGGTCACGGCTTGCGGCTGCTTGCCCTCGAGCACCCACAGCGTGACCCGCCGGGCATTCATCACCAGGTCGAGCTCGGCATCGAAACGAGCGCGCTGGGCCTCGGAAAGGCTGTCGCGGAACGGTGCCAACGCGGTCTCGGTGGCCTTGCGCATGCGCTCGCGGAAGGCCGCGATCTGCTCGGGTGTGGGCGCTGCGCCCGCACCGCCGCCCGCTGTCGGTCCGCCGCCACCTCCGGCCATCGCCTGGCGACGCTGCTCGGCGCGTGCGCGGAAAGCTTCGATCACCTCATCGAGCTTCTGCTGCTGGCCGGCATCGAGACCGAGGCCGGCGGCGATCTTCGGCAGGTCCTCGGCGAGGCCGCCCCCGGCGCCCCACTGCGGCGCCGGCGCCTCCATGCCCTCGGGCTTGAAACGCAGCGCCGCGTTCGGCACGCGCAACACCTCACGGCGGCTCGCCACCTCGATCTCGGCATTCGCGGTCATGCCGGGCAGCAGGCTTTCGTCGTCGTTGCTGACCTCGACGACCACCGGGTAGGTCACGACGTTGTTCAGCGTGGTCGCCGCCAGCCGCACCTGGTGCACCTTGCCCTCGAAATTGCGATTGGGATAGGCATCGACCGTGAAACGCACCGGCAAGCCGGTGCGGATCTGGCCTACATCGGCCTCGTCGATCGAGAGATCGATCTGCATCCGTGTCAGGTCCTCGGCAATGCGGAACAGCACCGGCGTCTGGAAGCTGGCCGCGACCGTCTGTCCGGGCTCGACGCTGCGCAGCAGGATCACGCCATCGACCGGCGAACGGATCACGGCGTATTCGACGTCGAGCGCGGCATCGGCGACCCCGGCCTCGCGCTGCTGCACGGCCGCGCGCGCCGAACCCACGCGCGCCATCGCCTGGTCGCGCGCGGCCTGGGCGATGTCGAGCTCGCTGGCCGAGATCAGCTTGCGCCCCGCAAGGTCGATCTTGCGCTTGAGTTCGGCCTCGGCGAGCTTGAGCGCGGTCTGCGCCTCATTGAGATTGGCCCGGGCGCTGGCCAGGTCGGCCTCGGTCTGGGTCAGGCGCGTTCGGAAATTGGCCGGATCGATGCGTGCGATCTCCTGGCCGCGGATCACGCGATCGTTGTAGTCCACCGCCACGCTCTCGACCTGGCCCGAGACCTGGGTACCGACATCGACCGTCGACAAGGCGCGCAAGGTGCCGGTGGCCGAGATCGACACCTGCACCTGGCCACGATCCACTGCCGCCGTGCGCCAGCCCTTGGGCCCGTCGGCCTGCTGCGTACACCCGGCCAGTCCAGCGAGCAGCGCAGCCAGCAAGGCCGCGCCGAATCCGATCCGCGCCGTCCGACGATTGATCACAGGGAACTCCGATCCATGGAATGCACCCCGACGTATAGCCCCTGAAATCTCAACGCAAGGCCAACGGCAGCGCAGGGCGAGCCTTTCGGCCAGCGATGTCACGCAGTTTCACGGATCCCGGCATCATCGCGCCATGGCCGAGCCTTCTCCCGAGATCGAATCCTGGCTCGCCGCCTGGAGCGGCGGCGACGAACGCGCGCTCGATCGCCTGCTGCCGCTGGTCTACGACGAACTGCGACGGCTGGCGGCCAGCCAGCTACGCCGCCATTCCGGCCACGCGACCCTGCAGCCGACCGCCCTCGTCCACGAGGTGCTGCTGCGCCTGATCGGCAAGGGCGAGACGCCCTCGTTCGCGAACACCCGGCACTGGTTCGCCACCGCGGCGCGGCTGATGCGCCAGGTCCTGATCGATCGCGCACGCGCCGCCCGACGTGACAAACGCGGCGGGGGCGCGGTGCGGGTGGCGTTGGTGGACGAGGTCGGCCTGCCGATCGAGGTCGACACCGACCTGATCGACCTCGATCGCGCCTTGGTGGCGCTGGCCGCGGAAGACGCCCGTGTCGCGGCAATCGTCGAGCTGCGCTGCTTCGTCGGCCTCGAGGTCGCCGAGGTCGCCGCCCTGCTGGATCTCGACGAGCGCACGGTCTATCGCGACTGGGCTTTCGCGCGCGCCTGGCTGCAACGCCGGATGGCCCATGCCTGAAGCGCTCGAGTTCGCCCGCCTGCGCGCGGAATTCCATCGCCTGCTCGATCTCGATGGCTCCGTCCGTGCCGACGCCCTCGCCAGCATTGCCCTGACCGAGCCGGAACTGGCGACCGAACTCGAGGCCATGCTCGCCGACGAGCCCGCAACCGAAGCGACGCTGGTCGCCGGCGCGGTGGTCGGCGGCTGGACGCTGGAGACGGAGATCGGGCGCGGTGGCATGGGTGTGGTCTGGCGCGCCAGCCGCCAACAGCACGGCGTCCTCCAGCGCTCGGCATTGAAGCTGATGCATCCCGGGTTGCTCAGTGCGAGCAGCCAGCGCCGCTTCCGCCGCGAATGGGCGGTGCTCGCGCGCCTCGACCATCCGGCGATCGCGCGCCTGATCGATGCCGGCATCGACGGCGGACGGCCGTGGCTGGCGATGGCCTTCGTCGACGGGCAGACGCTGGACACCGCAGCCAGCGCCGCGACGCTCGGCCAGCGCGTGGCCTGGCTCGCGACGATTGCCGGGGCCGTCGCCCACGCCCACGCCCGCCTGGTCCTGCACCGCGACCTCAAGCCGGCCAATGTGCGCGTCGATGGCGAAGGACGCGCGCACCTGCTCGATTTCGGCATCGCCGGCCTGCTCGATGGCAGCCTGCCCGGGTTGACGCTGACCGGGCTGCGCCCCTGCACGCCGCGCTACGCCGCGCCCGAGGTGCTGCGCGGCGAGCCACTCGGCGCTGCAGCGGATGTGTACTCTTTGGGCGTGATGCTGCGCGAGATCTGCACCGATGCACGCGGCCGGATCGGCGATGGCCTGCTGCGCGCAGTGATCGAGCGCGCGGTTGCCGGCGATCCGGCAGCGCGCTATCCGAGTGCCGAAGCGCTGGCCGCCGACCTCGGCGACTGGCTGGCCGGTCGCACACTGCGCAGCGGCGTCGGCGCAGCCGGACCACGCCTGCGCCGTTGGCTGCATGCGTGGCGCTGGCCACTGGGTAGCACCGCGGCGGTGTTGCTGACGCTGGTTATCGGCGTGCTCGCGACCTGGCAACAGGCCGAGCGGGCGAGGAACGAAGCCGAACGCAGCGCCGCCCACCTGGCGGCGGTGCTCGATGTCATCGGCGCCGCCAGCCCGGAGATCTATGCCGGCAGCGATCCACGCGCCAGCGACGTGCTCATCGAAGCCGCGCGGCGCATCGAGGCCATGCCGGCTGCGGATGCCGAGCTGCGCTGGCAGAGCCTGGTGCGGATCGGCGCGGGCCTGGTCAACCTGGGGCGCTATCCGGATGCCGCTGGCGTGCTCGACGCCGCGCTGGCGGCTGCCGAGGATGCGGGAGGCCCGGAGCAGGCCACGCGCCGGCTCGAGGCCTTGGGCTTGCGCCTGTGGACGCTGCAGGGTGACCGCCCCGAAGGCCAGCTCGAAGCCTTGTCCGGACAAATCGAATCCGCAGCCACGCTCGCCACCGCCCAGCCCGGTCCGGCGCTGTCCGCACTCGCCAACGCCGCGGCGATCTGGTCCCGGCGCGGCGGCTACGAACGCGGCCGGGACTTGCTGGCGCAGGCCGAGGCTCTCCTCCCCGATCCGCGCACATTGCCGACCCAGCGCGAAAACTACTGGCGGCAGCGGGGCTGGCTCGAGTTGCGGGCCGGGGATCAGGCCGCTGCGAGGACTGCACTCGAACAGGCGCTCGCCGAGATCGAGGCGGAGCCTGGGGCTTTCAGCACCATGCGCCGCGCCGAGGCCCACTGGCTGCTCGCCGAATGTGCGTTGCGCGCCGGCAACGCCGCGGACGCATCGCAGTGGCTGGCGCTCGCCCGGCCGACCTACCTCGCCGAGTACCCCGAAGGCCATCCCGAGCGCATGGTGTTCACCGAGATGGAGAGGCGACTCGCCGCCCTCGCAGCCGCACCGTAGCGTGGGTTGCGCCGCAGGCGCTACCCGCGTCGCATTGCGGCAAGCACCCGCGTAACCCGCCTGCAGCGGTCAACGCCGGCTACCTCGATCCGAGGTCGCCATCGGCCTGTCAGGCCACACCACGATCCGACGTATTGCGCCGCATCCCCCTGCCGGATGTCCGCGATGCGCCGATTGTTCCTGCTGCCCGCCCTGCTCGCCACCACCGCCGAGGCAGCGACCTTGGTTGTCGACTCCAGCGCCGACACCGCGCTGACCGCGTGCACCGCGGCGCCCGCCGACTGCACCCTGCGCGGCGCCCTGGAGCTTGCCAACGGCAACGCCGACGCGGACACCATCCAGTTCGCGCTCGACACCTCCGATCCCGGCTACCAGTCCGGCAGCGCCCACTGGCGCATCGAGGTCGGCAACATGGCCCTTCCCCCGATCCAGGCGCCCGTGCTGATCGACGGCTACAGCCAGCCCGGCGCACTCGCCAATTCGCAGTCGCCGATCGATGGCGGCTTGACCGGCATGCCCAAGATCGAGATCCGCGCCACCTCGACCAGCCGTGGCCAGCAGAATGGTCTCGAGATCAACGGCAGCTTCTTCGACCAGCCCGCGAGCACCTTCCGCGGCCTCGTCATCAACGGTTTCGGCGCGCAGATCCTGCTGCACGGCAGCGCCGCCCACGCGATCGAGGGCTGCCGCCTCGGCACCGATGTCGCCGGCACCTCGCCGGCCTTCGCCAGTTCCCCCGGTCGCGGCGTGCGCGTGCAGGGTCCGGGGCCCTACCGCATCGGTGGCTTGCTGCCCGCGCAACGCAACCTGCTGTCGGGACTGGCGACGGCGATCAGCTTCTTCACGGGCTCGAGCGGCATCCGCATCGAGGGCAACCTGATCGGCAGCGACGCCAGCGGCCTGATCGCGATCGGCAACCGCGACAACGGCATCGACAGCGCCGCGGCGCTGACCCAGGCACGCATCGGCGGCAGCGATCCGGCCGCGCGCAACCTGATCGTCGCCAGCGCCTTCAACGCGATCCGCCTCGCGGCCGGTGAGAGCAATCCCTACGTCGGCACCCGCATCGAGGGCAACTGGATCGGCGTCGCCGTCGATGGCCTCACGCCGCTGCCCAACGGTGTCAATCCCTCGAGCCCGAGCCAGCCGCAGGCGACGCTCTACTTCGGCGGGCTCGATTGCCGGCTGGCGGTTGGTGGCACTGCCACCGGGGAAGCCAACCTGATCGCTTTCGGGGCCGCCGCCGGCATCCAGGTCGACCAGTGCCGCGGACTGTCCTCGCCGCTCAACCACTTTCTCGGCCACCGGGGTCCGGCCATCGATGCCACCAGCGGCGGCGGCGCCGTCGGCGCCACCGCGAACGATGCCGGCGACCCGGACGATGGTGGCAACCGCTTGCAGAACTTTCCCGAGCTGACGCTGCCGGCCGGCTTCCTGCCCGGTGGCAACAGTGCCGCGACCATTACAGTGCGGGTGGACACGGCCCTCGCGAATGCCACTTACCCGATCCGCGTCGATCTCTACCGTGGCGACTGCGGCGGCGGCAGCCGGGCGCTGCTGGCGA
>JANJUH010000401.1 GCA_024710675.1 Lysobacterales bacterium | reverse complement strand
GTCCGTGAGCTGGCGCCGCAGGTCGGTGCCGATCTCGAGGCTGTTGTCGCGCGTTGCCTGGAGCTCGAACCGAAGCATCGCTATCCCTCGGTGCGCGCGCTGATGGAAGACCTGCGCCGGTTGCGTTCCGGGCTCCCCGTGAGCGTGCGGCGGCCTGGTCCGCTCGAGCGTATGCAGCGCTGGCTGGCGCGCGAGCCGAGGCTGGCAGTCGCGGCTGGCGTGGCCTTCGTGGCGATTGCTGCCGGTGGAAGCATTGCTTTTGCGCAGTGGCGGGAGGCGGAAGCGGCGCGAATCCAGGCGGTGATCGAGCGAGACGCTGCCGAGGCTGCCCGAGCTGCCGAGCGCCTGGAGCGCCAGCGTGCGGAAGACACTGCGGCGCTCGGTGCGCGGCTCTACACCGAACACAGTCGCTTCAAGACGACCAATGATGTGGCCGCAGAAGTGGTGCGCTGGCTCCGGGAGCGGATGCCGGGCGATGAAGGGAGCCAGGCGGTCGTGCTGACACGCTTTGCAGAAGCCCTCGGCAGCAACCATGCGCGCAACAGCGTCTACGAGGTGCTGTTTGCCGTGCTCGAGCAGACCGGAGGCGAATACCGGCGCCGGGTCATCGATCGCCTGCGCGAGATGGCCACGCCCGACTCGATGATCCACGCCGCCATGCTGGCGTGGCGGGACGAGCAGAAGAGCGAGGCTCCCGGACAGCTCGGGGCCCTGCTCTCCGAGGCGCTCACGATGCAACCGGACCACGCCTTTGGATGGTACGTGGCAAGCACCTACTGCAATGGCGTCCGCGCTGATCGCTGCGCGGTGCCGGATGCTGCCCGACGCCTCACCGAGGCCGATCCCGACAACGGCTATGCCTGGACCGTCCGCGCGATGGCGGCCACCGATGACGATGCCTATGCCGCATTGCACCAGGCCAGCGAAGCGCCACGATTCGAGGACTTCTTCGGGGCCAGCTATGCGGCCTATGCCGAAGCCATCGAGTCGGCAGGCGTACCGCCTCCTCCGCTCGTGGCAGGTCCGGCCCGGGTGCTGGCACCCAATGCCTCCGTCGAGGAGACCACCGCCCAGCTCGAGGCTTGGGCGCTGCCGATGCCCCAGTTCCAGCGCCTGATCGACCTTTGCCATCCGGACAGGAACACCCGCCTTCACGAGCCCGGTGTGCGTGCCGATTGTGAGTCGGTGGGATTGAGGCTCGCCGGGGTCAAGGGCGGACTGATCCACAACATGATCGGCAGCGCGATGGTTCGACGGCTGAACCCCGGAACACCGCTCGCGGCCGAAATGAGGGCGCTGCGGGCGCGCTATGTCTATCTGTCCGAGGTCCAGGAAGGCCTGAGCCGGGAGCAGCTGATGAGCTATCCGAACCGACGCCTCTATCAGGACATGATCGAGCTCGGTGAAATGGAGGCGATGGCGCGGATGGCCGTGCATTTCGGCTTTTCGGGCGAGCCACCGGCCAACTGGCAGCCCAAGGACCCGACGGCATTGATGTTGGGCGATGAGCGCGAGGCGTACCGCAAGCAGCAGGAGACGCACGCGCCTTGAGCGCAAGCCGCGGCGCGGGATTCTTGGCTAGACTCGCGCCATGCGCATCTTCATGCAGACCCCACCCATCCCCAACGAGCCGCAGCGCTACTTTCAGCTCATCCTGCAGCAGGATCTGCTGGGCGGCTGGACGCTGATCCGCGAGTCGGGTCAGGTCGGTGCGCGCAGCACGGTGCGTCGTGAGCAATATCTGGAACTGGACGCGGCCCAGGAGGCGCTCGAGAAGGCCCGTGACCAGCAGTTGAAGAAGGGCCTGAAAGTGATGTTCAGCCAGGGCCTCGAAGGCCCGCCGCAGGCGCGGCTCAGCGCATGAGCCTGCTCGGGCTGGTGATCGGCACCGTGGTCTGGCTGGCCGAGCCGGCCAGCGACAAGATCGTCTGTGTGCCCAGCACGGATGGCAAGAGCTGGGACTGCGGAAGCGGTGCTAACGCGCCGGCTCCGCGTGGACTGCCCGGCAAACCTGTCGTGCCGGGCGGCGGGGCATCGGCACCGCCGCCGTACCTGATCAACCCGGATCGCCTGCCGGACTATGTGCGCGGGGCCATGGGGGTCAACCCGGCGGCGGCGCCCGCGCCGACGCCACCGCCAGTGCCTGAGCCTGCGGCGCGTCCAAAGCCTGAGTCGAAGCCCGAGCCGAAGCCTGAGCCGAAGCCCGAGCCGGTCGCCCAAACGATGATCCCCGCGACAACGGCAGCTATCCGTGATGGCAAGGACTTGCTCGTGCTCGTGCCTACGGGCTACACGGTGCAACTGGCGGCTGCTCGCAGCCCGAACGGTTTCGCTGCCGTGCTCGGTGGACTGCAGCTTGCGGTTGACGAGGCGTACTCGGTACGCGTGCGTCGCGAGGGCGAGGACTGGTGGCTGCTCCTGTGGCGCGATTTCCCGGATCTGGCCTCGGCCAAGGCCGCGGCCGATGGGCTGGGTGCCGGCTACTGGCCACGACGTCTGGCGCCGCTGCAGGCCGAGGTGCGGGCCGCGCGTTGATCATCGGTAGCCACGGCCTCGCCTCGTCTCGCGTAGGAGCGCGCTCTGCGCGCGAAAGGGCTCGCCGCTAGCCTCCATCGCGCCCAAGGGCGCTCCTGCATCTGCTCGGTCGCCTTCGCGGCCGCGGGGTTGAGAGCCTTTCCCGGGTCCCGCCTTCCCGCCCCCAGCCCCCTTTCCTCCGCGCCCCGATCACGGCAGAGTCGCGGGTTGTCCGGCTTGCCCTGTTTCGAGGATTCCCATGCAGCCCATCGACTGTGGTCGTCACAACCGTTTCCTGCGCGCGCTCCGCCGCGAACCCGTGGATACCACGCCGGTCTGGGTGATGCGCCAGGCGGGTCGTTACCTGCCCGAGTACCGGGCGACGCGCCAGCGCGCCGGGAGTTTCATGAACCTCTGTCGCACGCCGGAACTGGCCTGCGAAGTGACGATGCAGCCGCTCGAGCGCTTCGAACTGGATGCCGCGATCCTGTTTTCGGACATCCTGACCATCCCCGATGCGATGGGCCTGGGCCTCGATTTCGTCGAGGGCGAGGGTCCGCGCTTTGCCAAATCGGTGCGCACGCCCGAGGACATCGACGCCCTCGGCATTCCCGATCCCGAGGACGACCTCGGCTACGTGCCGGCGGCCGTGAAATTGATCCGCCGCGAACTCGGGGGCAAGGTGCCGCTGATCGGATTCGCCGGCAGCCCGTGGACACTGGCCTGCTACATGGCCGAGGGCGGCCCCACCGAACGCTTCTCGCACATCAAGAAGCTGATGTGGGATGAGCCCGGCGCGCTGCACCGGCTGATCGACAAGCTGACCGAGGCGGTCAAGCGCTATCTCGAGGCGCAGATCCGTGCCGGCGCGCAGGCGGTGATGATCTTCGACTCCTGGGGCGGCGTACTGGCACCTGCGGACTACCACGAGTTCTCGATGAAGAACCTGCGTGCGCTGGCGCAGGGCATCGATCGCGGCCCTGAGAACGTCCCGGTGATCGTGTTCTCGCGCGGCGCCAACGAGCATCTCGGCGCGCTCGCGGACATCGGCGCCGACGCGCTCGGCCTCGACTGGACGGTCTCGCTCGGCGAGGCACGCCGGCGCACCGGCGGCAAAGTCGCACTGCAGGGCAACCTCGACCCGGCCGCGCTATATGCCTCGCCGGCCAGCCTGCGGCGCGAGGTTGACCTCGTGATCCGTGAGTACGGCCGCGGACCCGGTCACGTCTTCAACCTCGGCCACGGCATCACGCCGGACGTGAATCCGGACCAGATGAGCGTGCTGGTCGATGCCGTGCACGCCTTCGGCCGCGGCGCCACCGAACTGGCGTAGCGCGGGTTGCGCCGCAGGCGCTATCCGCGTGAACTTGCGGCAAGTACCCGCGTAGCCCGCCTCGGCGGTCAACGCGGGCTACGTCTGTCGCAAAAACCTACACCTCGGGCTTTGCGTTTTGCGGCCGGTGATGGTGTGCTCCGGGGTCCGTTCATGCCCCGGAGCCTCGCACGATGCCTAAGTCGATCCTGACCATCTTGCTGGCGAGCCTGCTCGCCGGGCCTGCCCTGGCTGATCCGAGCTACCTCGTCCACGCCGGCAAGGTGCTGGATCGCCCCGGTGAGGATCCGCGCGGTGCGACGACGATCCTCGTCAGCGGCGGACGCGTGGTGGCGTTGGCCGATGGTCATGTCGGCGCCGACGCCTTCGCCGAAGCGCCGGCGGACGCGGTGATCGTCGACCTCAAGGGCCGCTTTGTCCTGCCCGGTCTGATCGACAGCCACGTCCACCTGCGCTCCGACAAGGCCGGTGTCGAGGCCCAGCTCGATGCGGTGACCGAGAGCGTCGCCGATGTGGCTTACGAGGCCGCGGTCAACGCGCGCAAGACCCTGATGGCCGGTTTCACGACGGTACGCAACCTCGGTGACGGTAATGGTGTGGTGCTGGCGCTGCGCGATGCGGTGGCCGCCGGGAAGCTGCCCGGTCCGCGCATCCTCGATGCCGGCCGATCGATCTCCGCGACCTCCGGGCACACCGACCCGCGGCTGGGTTACCGCGAGGAGCTGTGGCCGGTGTTCAATTCCCCGTCCATCTGCAACGGAGCCGACGACTGCCGGCGCGCGGTGCGTGAGCAGATTGCCCGCGGCGCGGACGTGATCAAGATGGCGACCACCGGCGGCGTGAATAGCCGGATCGGGCTCGGCCTGGGCGCGCAGATGTTCGAGGACGAGGCCCGCGCCATCGTCGAGACCGCCCATCTGTACGGACGCAGGGTGGCGGTGCACGCGCACGGCGCCGATGGCATCCGCCTTGCGTTGGCCGTGGGCGCCGATTCGATCGAGCACGGCACGCTGCTCGATCGCGAGGGCATCGAACTGTTCCGCAAGGCCGGCGCCTACTACGTGCCGACGCTGTCGACGGTCAACGGTTACCTCGAGCGGCTGGATAAGAATCCGGATGCGTATTCGCCAGAGGTCAAGGCCAAGATCGACTGGCGCATCGGCATCACCGGCAAGGCGCTCGAGCGTGCGCACAAGGCCGGCGTGAAGATCGCCTTCGGCACCGATGCCGGCGTCAGCAAGCACGGTCGCAATGCCGACGAATTCGAGTTGATGGTGCGCTTTGGCATGACGCCGGCGGAAGCGCTGGTCGCCGCGACCGTCCACGCCGCCGACCTGCTCGGTCTCGCTGACCAGATCGGCACGCTGGAGCCCGGCAAGCGCGCCGACCTGATCGCCGTGAGCGGCGACCCGCTCAGCGACGTGACGGTGCTGAAGGCCGTCGAATTCGTGATGAAGGACGGCGTG
>JANJUH010000339.1 GCA_024710675.1 Lysobacterales bacterium | reverse complement strand
GGCAGGGGGCAGGGGGCAGGGGGCAGGGGGCAGGGGGCAGGGGGCAGGGGGCAGGGGGCAGGGGGCAACGCCCGGGCGTCGATCGCAACAGTGGCGGCGCCTTTGGCCCAATTCCCTGTTTCGACCCCTACGGCATGGGGCCGAGCGGTCGGTCAGACCGCATTCCCGTCCGCGTCGTGATCGAGGAAGTAAATGCCCGCATAGACTTTGGCATCGATCGCATAGCCCGCCCGCATATGGCGGGCGACAAAGGCGGCGACTTCCGCGCGCGGCACTTCGTGCACGGTGATGTCCTCGCCGGCATGCCCGCCACCAGCGTGGACGCGCACCAGGTCGCTGGCGCGCACGAAGTGCATCATCTCGGTGCTCATGCCGGCCGAACTCGGGCCGACCATCACGCGTTCTACCTTGCGCGGCTCCCAGCCGGTTTCTTCGAGCAACTCGCGGCGGGCGGTCTCCATCCAGCCCTCGTCGGCGAAGTGGGCCTCGTCGCCGATCAGGCCGGCGGGAAACTCCAGGGTGCGCGACTGGATCGGAATGCGGTACTGCTCGACCAGCAGCACCTTGTCCTCGGGCGTCACCGCGACAATGACGACGGCGCCCTCCGGATTGGCGCGCTCGGCGTATTCCCAGGTGCCGCGGCGCTTGAGCAGCAGGTACTTGCCTCGATGGAGGATCTCGGGTTCGGCGGTCATGCGGGAACTTTCCTGGGTCTGCACGGGTCGACGTCGGGTCGCGGTTCAGCGCCCGGCGCCGGATAATGCCAGCCGCGCGGATCGCTGATCCCATCCTCCTTTCCGAATCGAGTCCTTGTCCGCATGGCCCAGACCACCTCCACCCTGATGCGCGCCCTTGCCCTGGCCGTCGTCCTCGTCGCTCCCTCTGCCGATCTCCCGGCGCAGGCCCTGCCGAAGGCGCCGGCCCCGCTGCCGACCGACACCGAAATGGAACTGGCGAAGATCAGCGATCTCGGCGAGATCATGGCGCGCGCCGAGCGCTGGCGCGCAGAGAATGATTTGCGGCGCTACACCTATGCCGTCGAGCGTCTGCACGCGCTGCGCCCGTACAGCCCGACCTTCCTGTACCGGCTGGCCGAGGCCTACGCGCTGCAGGACCAGAAGACCAAGTCCTACGACACCCTGATCAAGATCCAGCGCCAGGGCCTGGCGATGAATCCGGACAAGGACAAGGACTTCGACAAGGTCCGCAACACCCCTGCCTTCAAGTACATCGTCGAGGGCATCGTGGTGAACGAGACGCCCTGGGGCGAGGGCAAGGTCGCTTTCACCCTCGATGGCGCCCCGGAGTTGGTCGAGGCGATGGCCTGGGACGGCAAGAGCAAGCGCTTTCTTGTCGGCAGCGTGCGCACGGGCGACATCCTCGCGGTCGATCGCAAGGGCAAGACCAGGCCCTTCATCAAGGCCAAGGATGCCAAGGCGCTGCGCAGCGTGTTCGCGCTGGCGGTCGACGAGGCGCGCGATTTCCTCTGGGTCGGCACCGCCGGCGCCCCGCAGTTCGAGGGCATCACGCCGGCCGAAGTCGGCGCCGCGGCGCTGGTCAAGTTCGAGTTGTCGAGCGGCAAGTTCCTAGAGGCCTACCCGGTACCGGCTGGCGGCATTCCGCGCAGCATCGCCGCGATCACCGTGGCCGCCGATGGCGCCGTCTATGCCACCGATCCGATCGCCAATGTGGTCTACCAGGTCGCCGGGGGCGCCCTGCGCCAGCTCTTCGACGTGCCGGGTTCCACCAGCCTGCGTGGCGTCGCGATCAGCGCCGACGGCAAGCACCTTTACTTCGTCGATTACGAGCTGGGCCTGCGTGTCGCCGACCTGAGCAAGGCGGAGGTGCGTGCGCTGTCGATGACCGACCACAACCTCGGTGGCATCGACGGGCTCTACTACTACCAGGACCACCTGCTGGCGGTGCAGAACGGATCGATCCCGCCGCGTGTGCTGCGGATAAAGCTGGATCCGGAGAAGGGCACGATGACCGCCGTACAGCCGCTAGAGGCCAACAAGGACGCGCTCGAGATGCCGACCTGGGGCGCCGTGGTCGGCGACGAGTTCTATTTCATCGCCAACAGCCAGCGCGACCAGTACGACGCCAACGGCAAGCCTTTCCCCGATGTGACGGTGGCTCCGCGCGCGGTCTACCAGCTCTCCGCGCGCTTCGCGTGGAACGAGGAAGCCGGCGCCCAGGAGCGCCCGCTGATCGACGACGCGCCGCCGAAGGGGGAGTGAGGATTCCAGGCTGCTGATGCAGGAGCCCTGGTCGCCCCTTTCGGTGCGCTTATTCGCGCATCGAACACTGGACTGGGGGCAAGGGGCGGGGGATCAGGTTCGAGTCGCGGTCGGCTCGTGCCGCTCGATCAACCCCCTGCCCCCTTTCCCATGCCCCGTCTGCGACGGCAATCAAATCAGTGCGTTATGGCGTGTTCGGTGAGAGCGCCCTCGGGCGCGATCGGCCTCGCCGGAAGGTCTTTCGCGCGCAGAGCGCGCTCCTACGGGTGTGAGGACGTACAGGGCACTCGGTAGGGGCGCGATGAACCTGCGGCAAGGGTCATCGCGCGTCAGCTTCGCGCCGCCAGTTTCTCCGCCCTGCGCCTCAGGAACGGACCAAAACCCAGGCGATCGAAAATCGCGCCCAGTGCCTCGATATCGGGCGCCGCCGGTGCGAGCGCGTCCGGATGAGGCACGGGTGCATCGAGGGCAATGCGCGTCAGGCGTTGGGAGAGGAAGGCCTGTTCGCGTTGCTCGGCGAGCTTGATCGCGATCGACTTGGCGCCGCGCACTGACAGGTAGGGGACTTCGGCCAGCCTGTCGTATAGCGATTCGAGGCTACCGAAGTGGCGCAGCAGCTTGGCCGCGGTGAGCTGGCCAATGCCACGCACGCCGGGGATGTTGTCGATCGCATCGCCGGCCAAGGCCAGCAGGTCGGCGATCTGCTCGGGTTCGACGCCGAAGTGCTCGCGGATGCCGGCGCGATCGAAACGGCGGTCGCGGCCGAAGTCCCAGAGTTCGTCGCCGTCGTCGATGAGTTGGGCGAGGTCCTTGTCGGCCGACAGCACCAGCACGCCGCGGCCGGCGGCGCGCGCGCCGGCGCTCAGGGAACCGATCAAGTCGTCGGCCTCGTACTCCTGGTGTGCCAGCACGCTGAGCCCCAGCGCTCGCGCGATCGCCTGGCAGTGGCCGAACTGGCGCAGCAAGGCCTCGTCGGGCGGCTCGCGGTTGGCTTTGTAGGCCGGGTAGATGGTGTTGCGGAAGCTGCTGCTCAGCGCCTCGTCGAAGCACACCGCGAGCGACTGCGGTCGCAACTGCTCCAGCACCTGCAGCAAGGTGCTGGTGAAGCCATGGACGGCATGCGTCGGCCAGCCTTCCGGGTCACGCCAATCCGGCGGCAGCGAGTGCCAGGCGCGGAAGATGTAGAGGCTGGCGTCGAGCAGGCAGACCCGCGTCTCGGCGCTCACAGCGCCGGGGCGTCCGGTGCGCACCAGTCGCTGAGCAGTTCGCGATACGTCGGACGCTCGCGATCGGGGCCGGCACCGGTCGGCGTGCCGATGTAGACAAAGCCGATCAGTCGCTCGTGGGCGCCGAGGCCCAACGTCCGCCAGGCGCCGGGATCATGCGCCGGCCAGCCGGTAAGCCACTGCGCGCCATAACCCAGCGCCTGCGCGCCGATCAAGAGATTCTGGGTCAGCGCTGCCGCCGAGCAGAGTTGCTCGAACTCGGGAATCTTGTGCTTCGGCGTGACACGTGCCACGACCGCCAGCACGAGCGGCGAGCGCGTGAAACGGCCCAGTTCCTTCTCGACATCCGCCTCGTCGAGCGTCTCGCCACGATCCCGCCGCAGCGCCAGCAGCGCTTCGCCCAGCGCAGCGC
>JANJUH010000100.1 GCA_024710675.1 Lysobacterales bacterium | reverse complement strand
GTGTCCTCACCGAGCTTGCGCACCGCCAGCAGCACCTGGGTCTTGAGGCCGCTGAAACTGAAGTCCAGCGTCGGGCGGTCGGTCAGCGGGCGCGCGAAACGGAATGCCTGCGGATCACCGCCTTCCGCCAGTCGCGCCAGTTCCGGGCCACCGGGATAGCCCAGGCCCAGCAGCTTGGCGGTCTTGTCGAAGGCCTCGCCGGCGGCATCGTCGAGCGTATCGCCCAGTTGGCGGTAACGCCCGACACCCGCCACATCCATCAGCAGCGAATGCCCGCCGCTGACGATCAGCGCGACGAATGGAAAAGCCGGCGGCGGCGATTCCAGCAGCGGCGCCAGCAGGTGGCCTTCGAGGTGATGCACCCCGAGCGCCGGGATCTGCAGCGACCAGGCCAGCGTCTTGGCGAAGGTGGCACCGGTCAGCAACGCACCAATCAGGCCCGGGCCCTCGGTGTAGGCGATGCCATCGAGGTCGCGGCGGGTCAGCCCGGCCTCGGCGAGCACCTGGTCGGCCAGCGGCACCAGGCGCCGCACATGGTCGCGCGAGGCCAGCTCCGGCACGACACCACCGTAGGCCTGGTGCATCGCCGCCTGGCTGTGCAGCGCGTGCGCAAGCAGGCCGCGATCGGTGTCGTAGACCGCAAGGCCGGTCTCGTCGCAACTGCTTTCGATGCCAAGGACTCGCATGCTTTGATCTTTTCCGAAAAGTCGGGTTATCATCGCCGGCTCGCTGGCGAAGGACAACGCCAGCCGTACCATAGACGGAGTTTCCATGCCCAACGTCAAAGTCCGCGAGAACGAACCCTTCGAGTTCGCGCTGCGTCGTTTCAAGCGTTCCTGCGAAAAGGCCGGCGTGCTCAGCGAAGTGCGCAGCCGTGAGTTCTATGAGAAGCCGACCCAGGAGCGCAAGCGCAAGCTGGCGGCTGCCGTGAAGCGCAACCTGCGTCGCGTCTCGCGCGACGTGACCAAGCGCCAGCGCATGTATTGAGGCGGCGCGGGCGCGCAGCGCCTGCCGCCTTCTACATCTGCCGATCGCCGCCACGGGCAACCGCTGGCGGCGTCGTGCTTTTCCTTTCCGAGGTGATGCCATGTCCTTGAAAACCCGCCTGCTCGACGACGTCAAGACCGCGATGAAGTCCGGCGACAAGGAGAAGCTGGCGACCTTGCGCCTGATCCAGGCTGCGATCAAGCAGGGTGAGATCGACGGCCGCGGCGCCGGTGACCGACCCGAGTTCGACGACGCCCAGGTGCTCGCCGTGCTGGAGAAGATGCTCAAGCAGCGCCGCGATTCGATCACCCAGTTCGAGGCCGCCGGCCGCCAGGATCTCGCTGACAAGGAGAAGTCCGAGGTCGTCGTCATCGAGGCCTACATGCCGGCGCGGATGAGCGAGGCCGAGGTCGATGCACTGGTCCGGGAGGCCATGGCCGAAACAGGGGCTGCCGGCGCCAAGGACATGGGCAAGGTGATGGCGGCGATGAAGCAAAAGGCTGCCGGCCGCGCCGACATGCAGCTCGTCAGCGCCCGCGTGAAGGCCCTGCTGGCCTGATCCTCTGGTGGCCCGCCGCCCGGCGGGCCGGCACGGGCGCCGCTGCGCGCCCGGCGCCCGATGTATGCTGCGCCGCTTCCGAGGGCATACCTGCCGATGAATCCCGCCTTCCTCGACTTCGAACAGCCGATTGCCGAACTGGAAGGCAAGATCCAGGAGTTGCGCTTCGCCAGCCAGGGCAATGCGCTCAACATCGAGGAAGAAATCGGCAAGCTCAAGGACAAGTGCCGGGCGAAGACCGAAGCCATCTTCCAGAACCTCTCGCCCTGGCAGATCACGCAACTCGCCCGCCACCCGCAGCGTCCGCACACGGTCGACTACCTGCCGCTGGTCTTCGACGAGGTCCACGAGCTGCGCGGTGACCGCCACTACGCTGACGACCCGGCGATCATCGGCGGCCTCGCCCGCATCGCCGGCCGCCCTGTGGTCTTCATCGGGCAGGAGAAGGGCCGCGACACCAAGGACCGCGTGCGCCGCAACTTCGGCATGCCGCGCCCCGAGGGTTATCGCAAGGCACTGCGCCTGATGCAGATGGGCGAGCGCTTCGGCCTGCCCATCGTCACCTTCATCGACACGCCTGGCGCCTACCCCGGCGTCGGTGCCGAAGAGCGCAACCAGTCCGAGGCCATCGCCTTCAACCTCGAAGTGATGGCCGAGTTGCGCGTGCCGATCGTCGCCACCGTCATCGGCGAAGGCGGCTCCGGCGGCGCGCTGGCGATCGGCGTCGGCGATCGCACGCTGATGCTCGAGTACTCGGTGTACTCGGTGATTTCGCCCGAGGGCTGCGCCTCGATCCTGTGGAAGAGCGCCGAACGCGCCCGCGAGGCCGCCGAGGCCCTCGGCATCACCGCCTCGCGCCTGTTGCAGCTCGGCCTGATCGACCTGATCGTCAAGGAACCGCTGGGCGGCGCGCATCGCGATCCGGTCGCGATGGCTGCGGGCCTCAAGGACGCCTTGATCCGCCAGCTCGACGGCCTGCAGTCCATCGAAGCCGGCAGCCTGATCGAAGCCCGCTACCGCCGCCTGCGCAGCTACGGCTCGCAGCTCGAGGGCTGAGGGCTGGCTTCACATCGGATCCGGGGCGGGTCGGGCATCCTCCGGGCTTCGCGCTGAAAGAGCATTTTGGTCCGCAAAGGACGCAAAGGACGCAAAGGTAGAAGCA
>JANJUH010000092.1 GCA_024710675.1 Lysobacterales bacterium | reverse complement strand
CGGCCTCATGCAAGGCGGCATGGCCTTCGGGATGCCCCTGGGCACCCGCCAGCATCGCCCAGGCGTAGGCGTTGTCCGGATCAGCGCGCGTCCAGTTCCTGGCGGCGTCCACCGCCGGACACTTGCTCTGCTCCGTGCGGTGGCAGAAGGTGGATGCGATGTACCAGCCAAAGGCGTGGTCGGGTTCCAGGGTCAAGGCCCGCTCGATCAGTGCAGCCGTTGTTCCGTCTTGTGCGCTCCGTCGCTCGTCCCGCCAGGCCAGCATCGCGGCCCGAATCAGCGCGTCCGGGCTGCCGTCCGCGCGCAGCTTCTCGATGACCCGGGCGCGATAGTCCTGACCGAGCACGTCCAGCACCGGGTAGAACAAGGACCCGACATGGAGGGGCGAGCTGTCGTCGGCGATGGCACGAGCGAAGTCGGCCAGGATTTGCGCCTGGCGCCGTGTGTCATCCGGTACACGTGCCTGCAGCCAGCGCACGACTTCCGCGCCGGGGTCATCGTCCTGATCATCGACACCTGGGGTCTGCGCATAGAGTCGCGCGCCCAGGGCCGCGGCATCTTCGGCGCGCTGGCGCTGTTGGCTTTCCGCGGCCCGTGCGGCTTCTGCTTGCTGCCATTGCGCAAAGGCGAGCAGTCCCCCGGAGGCGATGGCGACAAAGGCGGCGACCACGGCTGCCGCGAGCTTCGGCTCGCGTTTCAGCCAGCGTTGCGCGCGTTCGAGATATCCCGGCCGACGAACCGAAACCGGCAGGCCTGATTCCACCCGGCGCAGGTCCTCGATCAGCTCGCGCACCCTCGGATAGCGATCGCGCGGATCCAGGGCCAGACACTTCCCGCAAATCGCCTCCAGGTCTGCCGGCACCTTCGGGTTGAGCTCGTGCAGCGGCTGGATTCGCCCTGCGAGTGCGCGCCGGATCAAGTCGTCGCTGTTGCCGCTGCCGTGCGGCGAGACGCCGGCCAGACACCGGTAGAGGATCGCCCCCAGCGCATAGAGGTCGGTTGCCGCAGTCAGCTGGTACTGCTTGATCAGGATCTGCTCGGGAGCCATGAACGAGGGTGTCCCCGAAACCTCCTGGGCCCGCACTGCACCGTTTTCGTCCATCCGGCGCGCCAGGCCGAAGTCGGCGATCAGGGGCTCGCCGCGCGCGTCGATCAGGATATTCGCCGGCTTCAGGTCGAGGTGCAGCAGGCCAAGGCGATGGGCGTAATCGACCGCCTCCGCCACCTGCAGCAACAAGCGCAGCAGCTGGTGGGTCGGCAGTGCTTCGCGCTGCAGACGTTGCGCCAGGGATTCACCCTCGATCAGGGGCATCGAGAAGTAGTGGATCCCGTCGATCGAACCCACCTCGAATACCGGGACGATGTTGGGATGCACCAGGCGTGCAGCGGTCCTTGCTTCGCCGATGAAGCGTGTGACGTGGTGCGTATCCGAGAGTCCTGCCGCGATGAACTTCAGCGCCACTTCTCGATCCAGGCTGTGCTGCCGCGCCCGGTAGACCACGCCCATGCCGCCGCGGCCAATCTCCGACAGCAGTTCGTAGTCGCCGAACTGACGCTGCGCGGGGTCGTTGAAATCCAGCGCAGGCCAGCTCCACAAGCCATCCGGCCGCGTGCTCCGGGCCATGGCGATGCGTGCCATGGAGAGGAGTTCCGAGGAACTCGGGTCGGGTGTCTGCATGCGGGTGTCGTCGGTCACGGGGTCGTTCCGGTGCCAGGCCTTGTCTTGCAGTTACGGGCAACAAGGCGAACATGACAGGCTGCGACGCGCTTCGCTGTGGCGACGGATGGCCAGGCGCGTTCAAAGACGGCGCAGTGCCTGCCACTCGCGCTCGACAGTCTCCTCATCCGCGCAGAGCGCGGCCAACTCGTCACGCATGGCGCTGCCCAATCGCTCACGCAGGCGTCTGAGTTCGACAGCCAGCGAGTTTGCCGGCACCCCGAGTCGTTGCGCCAAACTGCCCAGTTCGCCCTTTCCGGGGGGCGAGGACAGCAGCGGAAGCAGCGCTTCGAAGAGCAGCGCCCGGCCCCGTGCTGCATAAGTGCTCCGCAACCGCTCGAGGGCGCGCTGTGTCAGTGCGGCGAGGAAGCGCGCATCGAAGGCCCGTTGCGGGTCGTGATCGTCCGCGTCGTCGGCACGGAGTGCGATCGTCTCGAGGGATGTGCAGTCGGGCCGCCATTTGTCCCGCCAGTGACCCAGGTGCCGTCGCAGCATCACCAGCAGGAAGGTCCGGAAGCTGCCGAAGGCGGGGTCGGCGCGGGCAAACCAGGCGTGCTCGAAGCTCCGGGCCAGGAAGGACTGCAAGGCGTCTTCGACCTCATCGGCAGGCAGTCGGGCACGCAGGTAGGCGCGCATGGCCGGCTGGTAGGCCTGCACCAGGGCGCCGAAAGCGGTACGTCGTGACTCCCGGGACAGCGCGCTGTCGCGGATCAAGCTCCACTGCGTGCTGGGGAACTCGGCCATGGCAAATCGTCGCATGCCACCGCGCCGGAATCGAGTTTCATCCTGGGCATTGCAGGCATCCGCGACTGAGCCGGCGGGGGCGCAACGGACGCGGACACAAGGCATGCCCGGTTCGACGCGGCGCTACTGGTCGCTGCGAATCCTGTCGGGGTATCGCGAAATGGCGTCCATCCACACGAGGACTGTCCGGCATCATGTGACATGGGCCGTGACGCTCACCGGGAGCCTGCGACCAAAGCGATCCTCCATGCGCCAAGTTCTCACCCCGGCGACGTCCTCTCCCATAGTCTTCGCAGCATGCTTCGATCTCTCCTCAGCGTCTTCTTCTACGCCCGCTTCTACCGCCGCTTCAGCGCGGTCGGTCTGCGGGAACGCAGTCGCGCCTGGAAACCGTATGACGAGGGCCTGGGTGGCCAGCGTTGGTTGGTGACGGGTGCCAGCGGCGGCATCGGGGCTGCGGTGGCTCATGGCGCTCATGCGCGCGGGGCGGAGGTGCTGGCGGTGGCGCGCAGTGCGGCGAAGCTGGGCGAGCTGCAGCGTACTTGCGCGGGTGATGCGCGACTCAGGCCCTTGGCTGTCGATCTGGCCTCGATCCGGGCCATCCGCGGGCTGGTGCGCGGATTGGCGGAGCGCGGCGAGAAGATCGATGTGCTGCTCAACAATGTCGGGGTGCTGCTGAATACGCATTCGTTGACCGCCGAGGGCTTCGAGACCTCCTTCGCGACCAATCTGCTCGGGCATTACGTACTGACCGAGGGTTTGCGAGCCGCCGGGCTGTTCAGTCCGGGCGCGCTGGTCATCAACATGAGTTCCGGCGGCATGTACGGC
>JANJUH010000090.1 GCA_024710675.1 Lysobacterales bacterium | reverse complement strand
CATCCATGGCCTCCGCGGCTCCGTAGGGTTCGATGGCAGCAGCAATCAGGAAAGCCCCGCAGCGATGCGGGGCTTTTTTGTTTGAGGGACACCCGGCGATGGCTCGGCGAAACCCAGCGTAGCCCGCGTTGACCGCCACAGGCGGGCTACGCGGGTGCTTGCCGCGAAGCCCACGCGGGTAGCTCCTGCGGCGAAACCCACGCTACGGCCGGGCGATGTGGCGGTCCATCCACTCTGCCAGCATCCGCTTCTCGAAACGCAGCGGGTCGCGCTCGCGGGTGATCGGACGAGTGTCGAAACCCAGATCGCGCAGCTCTTCCTCGCCGTTGGCGATCTCCTGGCCTTCCGCACCGACGAGGCGATAGCGGAATGACAGGCGCGGCGGATAGATCCCTTTGACGATGCGCACATCGGCCAGCACCGGATCGATGATGGGCTCGTAGTCACCGGCGAGGTCGATATCGGTGAACTCGATGACGAGGCGCTGGCCGGGCGCGAGGTGCTTGGGCGCCTGCTTCTCCAGCCATGAACGCAAGGACTTCAGGTGCTGGTTGCGCTCGGGGTTCACCCGCAGCGAGCGGCTGTCGCGGATATCGGTGTACTTTTCAGGGTGGATGAACTCCACGCGCACCGCAGGATCGACCGCGAGCGCACTGCCTGCGGCCGCCATCAACAGCACTGCGATCCACTGCTTCATGGCCTCGACTCCATCAGCTGTTCCTGTTGTCCAGCGTAGCGCCTGCAGCGTCCGAACCCGCTGAACGCCAGCACTCCTATACTGGACGGTCCCGACTGCCGCCGGCCTTGCGCATGACTGCTCGCCTGACCCCACTGGCCCTGGCCATGGTGATCGCCCTCGCCCCATCCATCGCAATGGCCGAAGACACCTCCGTCAGCGAGCCGGCCGAGTCCGCTGCGCCGACCAGGGAAACGTCCACGCCGGCGGGTCCGGACGAGCCCAGCATGGAGGACATCCGCATCTTCACCGCGGTCTTCCGCGAAGTGCAGCGCTCCTACGTCGAACCCGTCGGCGCCGAGCAGCTCATGAAGAGCGCCATCCGCGGCCTGCTGATCGACCTCGATCCGCATAGCGCCTACCTGCGCAAGGCCGATTTCCAGGCGCTGACCGACGATACCTCCGGCAGCTACGGTGGCCTCGGCCTCGAAGTGCAGGTGCGTGCCGGCCAGCTGACCGTGATCGCACCCATCGACGACACGCCGGCCGCGCGTGCCGGCATCCAGCCGGGCGATGTGATCACGCGCATCGATGGCACCGCGGTGGAGAGCGACAACGCCGACACGGCCATCGAACGAATGCGCGGCAAGCCCGGGACCAAGGTCAAGCTGACGATCCTGCGCGCCGGCCAGCCGCCATTTGATCTCGAGCTGGAGCGCCAGACCATCGTCGTCACCGAAGTGCGCGGCCGCCTGCTCGCACCCGGCTTCGGCTACGTGCGCATCGCCGTGTTCCAGGAGGCCACCGCCGAGCAGGTCGCGCGCCAGGTCGCACGCCTGGTCCAGCCCGACCAGCCTCTGGAGGGTCTGGTGCTCGATCTGCGCAGCAACCCCGGGGGCCTGCTCGATTCCGCAGTCGCCGTCAGTGACCTCTTCCTCGAGAGCGGCGCGATCGTCAGCACGCGCGGACGCGTCGCAATGGCTTCGGCCGAGTTCTCGGCCACGCCGGGCGATGTGCTGAAGGGTGCGCCGCTGGTGGTGCTGATCGACAGCGGCTCGGCCTCGGCCAGCGAGATCGTCGCCGGCGCCCTGCAGGACCGCAAGCGCGCGCTGGTGCTGGGCCAGCGCAGCTTCGGCAAGGGCTCGGTGCAATCGGTGCTGCCGCTCGAGAGCGGCGAGGCGATCAAGCTGACCACCGCGCTCTACTACACCCCATCCGGGCGCTCGATCCAGGCGCAGGGCATCGAGCCCGATGTCGAATTGCAGAACGCCGAGCTGCGCCCCATCGAGACCAGCGCGGCCAGCACCACCGAAGCCGACCTGCCAGGCCACCTCGGCAATGGCAATCGCCCGGCGAACTCATCGGCACCGACGACATCGGGACCGGGACAGGACTTCGTACTGCAGGAAGCGCTCAACATCCTGCGCGCGCTGAGCCGTTGGAAGGCGCCGGCGGCGGATTAGAGGCGGCAGGGGCGCACCCTGTGGGTCGGGATTCATCCCGACGCTTTTGCCGCGGCTGACAGGAACTGCCAAGAGCGTCCGGATGAATCCGGACCCACACACATCAGGAGCCACACCTCCGGGCCCATACACCCGGACCCACCGATCACGGGTTTCTCCCTATCCCTGCCTTTGCGGCGGCAAGGGCAGCGGAATGACCTTCTCGCCGCTGGCGCCGTCGCGGATCGCCGCGGTGCCGCGCTCGGCGACTTCCTCGATGCGCACGATGCTGTGCATCGGCAGGTGCAGCGCGCGGGTACGCTGGAACTCGTCGCGCAGGCGCTCTTCGGTCGGGTCGACGAGCACGCCCTCGCGCGGCGCCAGTTCGAGATCCGACACGCAGGTGAAGCCCCAGAGATCGCTGGAGGAAACCTTGCGCGCGAAGATCTCGTAGACCTTGCCGTGGTTGAGGAAAACGACCTTGTAGATCGGGCGGGTGCTCATCCGTTGCTGCTACCGGTAGGGAACGACCAGAACGATGCCAGAGCGGCGGTGAATGAAAAGGGGGCGGAGATCGCTCCCCGCCCCCCGGATCACGCTTGCCGAACCCGCCCCTCAGTTCTGCGCCGGCGTGTTCTCGGCGAAGTACTCGTGGTTGTCGGCGTTCTGGATCGCCCGCTTGGGATTGGTCTGGGCGAGGCGCTTGGCCGCGGACTGGCCGTAGGCGTAGTCCCTGGTGCCGCCATTGACGGTGAAGTGGCTCTGCTCGTGGATGATCGTGCCGGCGCGCGAGTCGGTACCCGTGTTGTTGGCCGCCCAGAAGGCGCCGCACAGGTAGATCTGGTAGGGCTGGTTCGAATACACGTAGGCAAAAGCGCTCTGGTACGCCGGGTCACAGGCGCAGTTGTAGGTGGTGGTCTTGGTGTCGAGCGCGTTCTGGATCTTGTTGAAGTGATCGCGAACCGTGTTGTACCGGCTCGAGTTGTAGCTGCCGAACCACGTCGTGTAGCGCGGGCCCACGGTCCCGGCATTGAGGTAGCTGGCCGAGTTCGCCGCATAGGACCGCGCCGAGGTGTGGGCCGTTCCCACCGAGCTCTGCTGGGAGGACGAGCAGTTGGCATAAGCCGCCGCCTTGTTGAAGGCAATCGGACCGGTCGGGCGGCCGAGGTTCTCGTAGTACGAGGACGATCGCCCCGTCGTGTACAGGCCGACCGTGTCACTGTCCATCTGCCACTGGCCGAGGTCCTCGACGTGGCCGCCCTTCTCCGCTTCACCCAGGAGGTAGCTGAGCTGCGCGTCATAGCTGATCTCGTAGCGCCCGGCCTTGCTCATGGCATAGGAAGCCGCCAGGTTGACCTCGGCCGACAGCGTCTGGCCGGGCTCGATCCTGATGAAGTCCTTCGCCTCGGGGTGTCCCCAATGGACGGTCGCATCGACATAAGGCACTTCGCGACCCTTCATGCGCACGTCGAAGAGCGAGCGCGACAGGCCGTACAGTGGCGTTTCCCAGCGCAGCACCAGCACCGCCTCGTCCGAGGTATTGGTGACCTGCCACATCACCGTCTCGCCCGGACTGGCCTTGGTCGCCAGGGTGTTCATCTGCACCACCAGCGGATTGCCGCCGGCAAGTGCGGAACCCGCGCACAGCACACCGAGCAGCATCGCAATACCGCGCATGCGTAGCGTCATCGTGGATCTCCCCGTTTCAATGATTGGGCGCGAATCCTCCCCAGGACCCGCTGCGCGACGCATTTTCAGCTTTTGTTCATTGAAGTCAAGAGGACGCGAAGATCAGCCGACTGACGGTAACGCGGCAAGGACCGCCCGCGCGTAAGGGGCAGCAGCCGCCCTGGCGTCCCAAATCTCCATGGCCTCGCCCACACCACACCGGCACCCGAGCAGATCAATGTCGATCGCACAGTGGCCAGGCCGAGGCGCCGGACGGACTCGACCCAGTTCGGTCTCGATCTCGCGTAGCTGCTGCTTCAGTACATGACGATCAAGCGCAGACCGGATGACGACCGCCTGGTTGAGGTAAGCGGGGGCGTCGGCCGCATCACTGGCCGGACTCGACAGGCAGGGCGATGCTGCGCCGAGCGCGCCGTAACGTGCGGCCTGCGCGGCGCGGGCGCCCTCGAGCTGGGCTGCCGCGTCCTCGTTGCTGCCGAGGACCAGCACCAGCTCAGTCATCGAAGCGCTCATCGTCCCATCGCGCGCGCTCGTAGCCTGTGCGGTCGACGTCCACGCGCACGGCGATCTCGGCCGGCAACCAGGCCTCGATATGCTTCCATGCCGTCAACGTCA
>JANJUH010000280.1 GCA_024710675.1 Lysobacterales bacterium | reverse complement strand
GCTGGTCCCGAGTCCCGAGTCCCGAGTCCCGAGTCCCGAGTCCCGACCAATATACTGTCCGTTACCCTCCGACCCCGGAAGCCCATGCGCCCGCTTCTCTTCGCCCTGCTGCTGTCTGCCCTGCCCTCTGCCCACGCCGCCAGCGAACGGGAGCGCTACATCGTCGAGCTGCAGGCGCCGCCGACACTGGCCTTCACGGGCGATGCGCAGACCAAGGCCACGCGCCCGGATGCCGGCGAGCGCTTCGATGCCGAGGCGATCGCGGTGCGCGCCTACCTGGCCCGGCTCGATGCCGAGCAGTCGGCGGCGCTGGTCGAGGCTGGCAAGGCCTTGGGTCGACGCATCGACGCGGTGCACCGCTACCGACATGTACTGAACGGCATGGCGCTGGATCTGAGTGCCGATGAGGCCGAAGCCCTGGCGCGCTTGCCCGGAGTGTCGCGGATCGAGCGCGAGACCATCGAGCGGCTCCACACCGATGCCGGCCCGTCCTGGGTCGGGGCCGGCGAAGCCTGGGCCGGCGTGCCCGGCGTCAATGCGACCCGTGGCGAAGGCATCGTCGTCGGCATCATCGACACCGGCATCGCCGCCTTCCACCCGGCCTTTGCCGCCGTCGACCAGAGTGGTTACCGCCACCAGAACCCACGCGGCCGCCGCTTCGGCCTGTGCAACAGCTCGGCCGCGGCGCGCTGCAACGACAAGCTGATCGGCATCCACGATTTCACCAATGAGGGTACGCGCGACGGCAACGACATCAACGGCCACGGCACCCACGTGGCCGGCACCGCCGTGGGTAACCTGCGCACGACAACCATCCAGGGACAGACGGCGGCCCTCGATTTGACACTCTCGGGTGTCGCGCCGCGGGCCAACCTGATTTCTTACAAGGGCTGCACCAACGAGGGCGAGAACGGGAGCTGCCCGGGCAGCGCCACCACCGCCGCGCTCGACCAGGCCGTCGCCGATGGCGTCGACGTGGTCAACTACTCGATCGGTGGCGGTGCCATCGACCCGTGGCCGGCAATCACCGGTGGTGCAACAGCCTCGATGCGGGCGATGGCCAACCTGACCCGCGCCGGCATCGCGATCTCGGTCTCGGCAGGCAATAGCGGACCTGCCGCCGGCACCATCTCCTCGCCGGCGAATTCCCCGTGGGTGCTCGCCATCGCCGCCGCCACCAGCGACCGCCGGCTGGCCAACGTGCTCACCGATCTGTCCGGCCAGAACACCGCACCGCCGGTCGCCCGCTTCGTCGGCGCCGGCCTCGCGGGCGGCGTCGGACCGGTGCGGATCGTGCTGGGCGCCGACTTCGGCTCCGCCTTGTGCAGCCAGGGCACCGCCCTGGACAGCCCGCCGACCGGGATCAGCAATCCCTGGCCGAGCCCGGTGTTCTCCGGCCAGATCGTGATCTGCGATCGGGGTGTGCAGGCACGCGTCGCCAAGGGCTTCAACGTGCAGCGCGCCGGCGGCGGCGGCATGGTGCTGGTGAACACCGCCGCCGAGGGCGAGAGCACCATCAGCGACGATCACTTCCTGCCGGCCACCCACCTCGGCTTCAGCGATGGCGAGGTGCTCAAGCAGTGGGTGCGCGCCAACACCGGCGGCGCGAGCGGCCGCCTGACCGGCGTGCAAGCCCTGCGCGATCCCGCCTTCGGCGACGTATTGGCCAGTTTCAGCTCGCGCGGACCGGACCCCAGCAACACCGGCGTGATGCGCCCGAGCCTGACAGCCCCCGGCGTCAACGTACTGGCGCCGGCGCACGACACTTCCGGCGAGAGCAGCAAGAGCGGTACGTCGATGGCCGCGCCGCACGTCGCAGGCGCCCTGGCCCTGCTGCGCTCGCAGCGTCAGGGCGAGGCACCCGGCACGCTGTATTCGGCACTCGAACTGACCGCCCTGCCCGGGGTGCGACTACAGGATGCCAGCACGCCAGCGACACCCGACGATGCCGGCGCCGGACGCCTGCGCATCGACCGGGCCCTCGCCGCGGGTCTGGTGATGCCGATCGCGATGAGCGATTACGACCGCGAGAACCCGCGCATCGGCGGCGATCCCTCGCGCTTGAACCTGCCCTCGCTGTATCGCGAGACCTGCCGCAGCCGCTGCAGCTTCACCCGCACCTTCCGGGCCTGGCGCGGCGGCAGTTACCAGGTGCTCGACACCTCGACGGGCGGCACCCGCGTCAGTGCGCAACCGGCCACTTTCACGCTGAGCGCCGGCCAGAGCCAGGCCGTGGTCTTCGAGGTCGACGTCAGTGCGCCGACCGTCCTCGGCCGCGTGGCGATCGGCGA
This sequence comes from Lysobacterales bacterium, assembly GCA_024710675.1. Classification (GTDB taxonomy): domain Bacteria; phylum Pseudomonadota; class Gammaproteobacteria; order Xanthomonadales; family SZUA-5; genus JANJUH01. The sequence continues at coordinate 4,803 of JANJUH010000280.1, read as the reverse complement.
GGCGACGATCCGCGCGAGCGACCCGACGATCCCCGACAGCCGCCTGCGCGCGGTGATGCGTTCGGTGGTGGGCAACCTGCCGGCGCGCGTGGAGATCAATGCCCAGGCCGATCGCGGCCGCCACACGCTGCCGATCGACGGCACCATTGCCCTGCCCGCGCTGGCCTACCGCTGGCACGGGCCGGTGGCAACGCGGCGCGAGGATCCACAACTCTTCGAGGATCCCACGCCCAGCGAGCCCTTCGACAACGACAACGGGACCGCCACCTTCCTGCTGAGCCTGCCCGGCAGCGGCTTCTTGCGCGCGGATGTCGTCAGCAGCAGCGCCCCGGACGTCGACCTTTTCGTGGGTCGCGACAGCAACGGCAACGGCCGTGCCGAGGAAGACGAACTGCTGTGCGAATCCCGCGGTCCGGTGTCTGTCGAGCGTTGCGAACTTCAGGGTCAACCAGCCGGATCGTATTGGGTGCGGGTGCAGAGCTTCGATGGCGGCGCCTTCGGCGATTCGGTGCACCTCGAGTTTGCTGCCCTCTCCAGGTCCGAGGTGAACCCGCGCGGGCATGCGCAAGGACCGACCAGCGCCGCCGAGAACGCATCCATCAGCGTCGAGACCTTCTACGACCTCGCGGGCCTTGCGGTCGGCGCCCGCGCCTGGGGCTGGCTGGAGCTGCGTGGCGGGCGTGCGCCGGACACCGCCTTCGCGCAGATTCCCTTCGATTTCCTCCGCACCGGCGCCAGCGTGCCGACGCAGCGCGTGCTCGCCGATGGCGTCGAAAGCGCCTTTGTGTTGCCCGCGGCCAGCCAGCACGAGCGGCTGGTCATCGACGTGCCGGCTGGTGCCTCCCGCCTGACCGTGCAGATGCGCGGCAACTCGGGCAATGCCGGGCTGTACCTGGCACGCGCGCCGGGCAATGCGGTCACGCCGGAGTTTCCGGCGGCACCGCCGCTGGGCGAAGCCGTCGCGGTCAGCGATGGCCCGGGCTCGAACGAGACCATCGTGCTCGATGCGCCCCAGCTCACACCGGGACGATGGTACGTCGTGGCGCGCAACCCCGGGGCGGCGATGCTGCCGCTGGCGATCACCGCCACGCTGGAGTCTGCCCCGCAGGGCGCTTTCGCCTACGAGGCCTGGTTCAACCCGGCACGCGATGGCCACGGGCTCTTTTTCAGTCGTGCCGGCGATGCCGCGCAGATGGTCTGGTACACCTACGACGAGGCGGGCCGGCCAAGCTGGTACCTGGCCTTCCCCGATGCGCTGACCAGCGGCCGCGGCCAAGTGCGCGCCGATCTCTACCGCTACCACTGGCTGGATGGTGGTGCCGACGGCGTGCGCGTCGGCGAGGTGGTGCTGTCGCGCCAGCAGGACCGCCTGGTGCTGGGCTGGGAGATCGACGGGAGCAGCGGCGCCGAATCGATGCAACTGCTCGCCTCGAGTGCCTGCGTCGGTGCCGGCAGCACCACCCTCGATCCCACCGGCCTGTGGTTCGAGCCGGCCCGCAGCGGCTACGGCGCCAATTTCTTCACCCGTCCGGACACCGACTTTGTCGTCTACTACCTGTACGACGGTGGCGGCCGTCCGCGCTGGGTGCTCGGCCAGAACCCGGCCTTCGGCACAGGACCACTGACGCTCTACCAGTACACGGGCTTCTGCCCGGGCTGCGCGGCAAGCGCCGTCACGCGCACCGCCGTCGGCGCCGCCAGCCGCGTGTTCGATCAGCCCGGACAGGGCCTGTTGAGCGGGCGCTGGACCTTCTCGGCGGACTTCGCCGCTCCCCTGTCCGGACGCTTCGAGGCCAATGACACGCCGATCGCGCTGCTGACCGACCGCAAGAGCTGCCCGTGAGCGCCCGTCTCGCCGTGCTGGCCTGCTATCCGGTCAAGTCCTGTGCCGGGATGGCGCTGGACGCGGCGACCGTGGGCGCGCGCGGGCTGGCCGGCGACCGATCGTGGATGCTGGTCGATGCCGAGGGTCGCTTCGTCACCGGACGCCAGGAGGGACGCCTCGTGCAGGTCAGTGCCAGACCGGGCCCCGACGGGCTCGAACTGGCCGCCCCGGGCATGCCGACCCTGCGCATACGCCTACCGGACGGGTCCGCGCGCAGCACCGTGACCGTCTGGCGCGATACGGTCGATGCGGCCGATGCCGGCGATGCGGCTGCCGAATGGTTCAGCCATTTCCTGGGACGCACGGTGCGACTGGTCCACGCCGATGCGGCCATGCAGCGACCTGTCGACCCGGACCATGCCCAGCCGGGCGACGAGGTCGGCTTTGCCGATGGCTATCCCGTCCTGTTGCTGTCCCGCGCGGCTGTCGACGAGCTCTCAGATCGGGTCGGCCGCCCAATGGACTGGCGCCGCTTCCGCCCCAACCTGCTCATCGAGGGCGTGCCGGCCCATGCCGAGGACAGCTGGCGGCGGGTGCGCATCGGCGCGGTCGAATTCGACGTGGTCAAACCCTGTGTGCGCTGCGTGTTCACCACGGTCGATCCCGACAGCGGCGAGCGCGATGGCGCTGGCGAGCCGCTGAGGACGCTGGCGAGCTATCGACGCGGGCCGAAGGGCGTCACCTTTGGGCAGAACCTGATTGCGCGGGGGAGTGGGACGATCGCGGTCGGGGATGCGGTGGTGGTGCTGGACTGAGAGCACCTCCAGGGGCACCAGACCTGATGTGGGAGCGCCCTCGTGGCGCGACTTCGAGGCCCCGGCATCGCGCGTCAAGCGCGCTCCCACATCCCATGGTCACCGACTCGCGTCGGACCCGACCGCATGCGCCTGCAACTCCGCCAGCGTCACCACGCCGAGCGTGTTCAGGTGGGTGGCTTCGAGCACCACCTTGGGCGCCTTGCCGGCCTGCAGCGCCTCGCGCCAGCGGGCGGCGCACAGGCACCAGCGATCACCGGGCTTGAGGCCGGGGAAGCGGTATTCGGGGCGCGGCGTCGACAAATCGTTGCCGCGCGCCTTCGAGAAGGCGAGGAATTCGGCGGTCATCACCGCGCACACCCAGTGCATGCCGGCATCGTTCGGGTCGCTGCGGCAACAGCCATCGCGGAACCAGCCGGTCAGCGGGTCGTGACTGCAATCGGCGAGCGGCGTGCCGAGGACGTTGAGGGCGCTCATCGCGGGGCTCCTGCGGGGCGGATCGGCTGAATCTATCAGCGCCGGCAGCGCTGGCGCGTGAGCGCGGCTGTGCGATGATCCGGGCCATGCTCACCCCGATCCTGCTCGCCCTCGCGATCACGGGCTACGCGGCCGGCGCTGCGGCCTTGTTGGCCGACGCTATGGGCCAGCGACCCGGGCTGCGTCGCCTGGCCCTGACCAGCGGCACACTGGCCTTGCTGGCGCACGCCGGTCTGTTGTTCGTGCCGCAAACCGCGGGGCCGGTGTCCACTGATTTCTTCAGCGCATTGTCGCTGGTTGCCTGGGCGATGGCCCTGGTGATGACCGGCACCCATGCGCGTGACCGGGCGCGCGTGCTGCTGGTGGCGATCTGGCCGGTGGCGGCCCTCGCCGTGGCCCTGGATGGCTTCACGCCGAACGACCCGGGCACCGGCATCGGCGACTGGCAGATCCGCCTGCACGTCGTGATCGCGCTCAGCGCCTACTCGGTGCTGGCGATCGCGGCCTTGCAGGCGCTGGTGGTGGCTTGGCAGGAACACAACCTGAGGCGCAAGCGGCTGTCGCCCAGCCTGCGCCTGCTGCCGCCGCTGTCGGCGATGGAAGACCTCCTGTTCCAGTTCATCGTCGCCGGCTTCGCGCTGCTGACGCTGACCGTGCTCAGCGGAGCCCTCTTCATCGAGGACTGGATGGCCCAGCACCTGGTGCACAAGACCGTGCTGACCATCGTCGCGTGGGTCGTATACGGTGTGCTGGTCTACGGCCGCTGGCGCTTTGGCTGGCGCGGGCGCACCGCAGTGCGCTGGACGCTGTCGGGCATGGGCGTGCTGCTGCTGGCCTTCTTCGGCAGCAAGTTCGTGCTCGAGATCCTGCTCGGTCGCTGAACCACCACACCGCGTTCGACCGGATCTTTGGCAGAATCGGGGATTCGCCCCCCTGTCGAACACCTTCATGCGCCCCCTTGCCCTGTGTGCCTGGCTGGTCCTCGTCACCCTCGCGTGGCCGGCCGCCCCGGCGGCAGCAGAGGGGATCGAGCGCACCTGGCGGGTCGTGCTCTTCGATGGCCGCAAGGTCGGCCATGCCCTGACCGAGCGCGAGGAAAGGGCCGATGGCAGCGTGCGCACCGCCGAGCGCATGAATCTCGAGATCCAGCGCGAGGGCATCTCGATCGCGATGCGCTCGCTGGAGGAGACCGTCGAAGCCGCCGACGGCGATCCATTGGCTTTTCGCGCCGAACTCGTCACCGCCGGCCAGGAACTGGTCTACGCCGGTACGCGCATCGCACCGCGACGCTTCCAGGTCGACATCCACAGCGCGGGCCAGGGTCGACGCCAGGAACTGGAACTGCCTGCGCACGCGCTGTTCTTCGAGGGCCAGCGCCGGGCCTTCGCTGGCGGCATTGCCGAGGGCCGCAAGCTGGTCGCCATCGATGCCTTCATCCCCAGCCAGCTCGCGACGGTGCCGGTGGAGACCAGCATCCGCGGGCGGCGCACGATCGAGTTGATGGCGGGCGATGCGGAGCTCTACGAGGTCGACCAGCTGGTGCGCTATCCCGACAGCCCGATGAGCGTGCGGGCTTATGTGGACGAACGATTCGATGCGCGTCGCATCCGCATGGACCTGCTCGGCATGAAGGTCGAGCTACTGGCCTGCAGCGAGGACTGCGCGCGCGGACCGAACCAGGCGCTC
>JANJUH010000276.1 GCA_024710675.1 Lysobacterales bacterium | reverse complement strand
TGGCTCGGCCCGGATCACGGGCTCAATCCGCTTGCATATCCGTTGGCAATCATGGGCTGCGTACTGCTCGCAGTCGCCATCGAGCGGCACTTGACCGGCCCCATGGATCGACGGCTGCGGACCCGACTCAGTGCGTGAACGCGGGGTCGCCCGAAGCTCGAGTGGCAAGGCCTTGCATCATGAGGGGGGGGCATCTTGCCCGCCGGCCGGCCGAGTCCGGCCCAAGGCCCGCCCGATTCGGTCCGGGTGCGCGCCGCCGCCATCCGCTCCCATGCGGACTCCGCACATCCGAGCACTCGACGCCCATGCCCTCCTGCTACTCTCCACCACCTTTCCCGCGCCGCCCGCGAACAGCCAGCCCGATGAAGATCCTCGCCATCGAATGCTCCACCGAAGTGCTCTCGGTGGCCGTCTACAAGGGAGGCGAGGTCCTGCAGCGCGAGGCGCCGGGTGGCGAGCGCCATGGCGACCACCTGCTCGGGCTGATCGATGCAGTCCTTGCCGACGCGGGAATCGCGCGGCTGGACCTCAGCGGAGTGGCCTTCGGGCGCGGGCCGGGCGCCTTTACCGGCGTCCGCATGGCGGTCGCTGCCGCGCAAGGCATCGCCTACGGCCTCGACATTCCGGCCATCCCGATCTCTTCGCTGGCGGCGCTGGCGCAGGAGGCGCACGCGCGCGGCGCCGCAACACCGCTGCTGGCGCTGCTCGATGCGCGCATGGGCGAGGTCTACGCAGGGGGCTTCGACGTCGACGTCGATGGCCTGGTGACCGCGCGCGACGAGGAACGGCTGAGCCGACCGGAGCAACTGGAACTGCCCGGCGACGATGTGTGGTCGGCCTTCGGACCCGGCGAGCGCGCCTACCACGCTCAACTCGATGCGGCGCTGGGCTATCGCCTCGATGCCCTGCCCCAGGCACTCTGGCCCAGCGCGCGCGCCATCGCAAGGCTGGCGGCACGTGAGCTACGCGCGAACGCCGCTGCCGGCCTCAGCGCTGCCGCCGCGCAGCCGGTGTACCTGCGTGACAAGGTGGCCGAGACGGAGGCCGAACGGCGCGACAAGGTGCGATGAGCCAAGCCAAGGCCAAGCGACCCTTCGGATGGCTGGCATTGCTGGGCATGGCCATGCTTCTGGCCTTGCCCGCGCTGCTGCTGCTCGACGACAGGACCTGGTTGGTGTTCGGCGCGGCTGGCAGTACCTTCGGCTTGCCGCTGGGCGTGTCCTCCGTGGCGCTCTACCTGACAAGTTCCGTGGCAGCGATAACGGCCGCAAGCATTGCGCTGTGGCGATTCGTCAGCTCGGGCTCCTTCTTTCGCGAGCACGTCGAGGCTTGCTCCGGACCCGCGGCCCGAATCCGGAACACACTGATCCTCCTGGTTGGGCTGTTCGTGACGGCCCTTCAGTTCCCGGCCCCCGGACCCACCACGCATGTGCCGGTCTGCAGCGCCAGGGAGGCTTCGCTGGTGACCGCCTTGGCGGCCTATGCCCTGGCCGGCATGGGGCATGGGAGTTACCACGCCGGCATCGGGCCCGGGGGCACCCACGCGACGCCAAAATGCCGGTCGCTCGCGCGACCACCGATAGGCTTCGTCCTGCCCACCTGGTTCGCCCTGCTGCTGGTACTGGCCCTGGCGGCAATGCAGGCGGCTCCCAGTCCGCCGCCGTACGTGCCTTCGCCCCTGCGTGTGAATTCCCCGCCAGCGACACCGGCAGCCCCGCCATTTGCATCACAGCCGCCAGCTGCAGCTCCGCGATTGGCAGCGGCAGTCGCGCAGTTCACGTCGGAGCCATCACCCGCAGCCACGTCGCCCGCCGCCACGACCATCACTCCGGGCGCGCCGCCCGCGACCCGGGTCGCCATGGGCAGCCCCATGCCCTATCGCGCCACCCGTGCGCCCAGCCGCCGCGCCAGACCGGAAGACCCGGCATGGCTCGGGATGCTGCGCGCGTCCTGGCAGCAACGGCCCGTGCTGACGGCCATGGGGATCACTTACGCCTCCGGCTGGGTGCTCCACCTGCTGGGCAGCAGCTTGCCGACCGAGATCGCCCTCGCGAGCGCTCCCCGATGGCTCGCGTACTCGCATTCGGGATGGCCCGTGCTGGGCCTCTGGCTGGCCTGCTGCGCCGGCCTGGCGGTCGGCGCCGGCATCTGGCTACGTCGCTGGTTCAACGACTGACGCTGGGCGCATCGCCACGCTGCAGGCCCTCGCGGAAGACTGCGACGAAGTCAGCCAGCCTCCCTTCCGCAATCGCACCCCGCAGTCCCGCCATCAGCTCCTGGTAGTAATGCAGGTTGTGCACCGTCATCAGGTGCGCGCCGAGGATCTCGTCGCAGCGGTCGAGGTGGTGCAGGTAGGCGCGCGAGTAGTTGGCGCAGGTGTAACAGCTGCACTCCGGGTCGAGTGGCGCGGTGTCGTCGCGGTGGCGCGCATTGCGGATCTTGACGACGCCGAAGCGGGTGAAGAGGTGGCCGTTGCGCGCGTTGCGGGTGGGCATCACGCAATCGAACATGTCGATGCCGCGCACCACCGCCGCGACGATGTCCTCGGGCCGGCCAACGCCCATCAGGTAGCGCGGACGATCGGCGGGCAGCATCGGCACGGTCTCGTCGAGCGTGTGCTCGCGCTCTTCGGCCGGCTCGCCGACCGCCAGCCCGCCGACCGCATAACCATCGAATCCGATCTCGATCAGCCCGCGCGCCGAGCGCTCGCGCAGAGTCGGGTAGACGCCACCCTGGACGATGCCGAACAGCGCATTCGGGTTGCCCTCGTGCGCGCGCCGGCTGCGGGCGGCCCAGCGCAGCGAGAGTTCCATCGATTTGGCCGCCTCGGGCTCGGTGGCCGGATACGGCGTGCACTCGTCGAAGATCATCACGATGTCCGAATCGAGCGCGCGCTGGATGCGCATCGATTCCTCGGGCGAGAGGAAGACCTTGGAGCCGTCGATCGGCGAGCGGAAGTGCACGCCCTCCTCGCTCAGCTTGCGCATCTCGGCGAGGCTGTAGACCTGGAAGCCACCCGAGTCGGTCAGGATCGGTCCAGTCCAACCCATGAAGCGGTGCAGGCCGCCGTGCTTCTCGATGACCGCGGTGCCCGGGCGCAGCCAGAGGTGGAAGGTATTGCCGAGGATGATCTCGGCGCCGGTGGCGCGCACCTCTTCCGGGCGCATCGCCTTGACCGTGCCGTAGGTGCCGACCGGCATGAAGGCGGGCGTCTCGATGCTGCCGCGATCGAAGACGATCCGGCCGCGCCGGGCGCGGCCATCGGTGGCGAGCACATCGAAGGATCTCAGGGGCATCGGGGCAGCACCAGGCAGGCATCGCCGTAGGAGAAGAAACGGTAGCGCTCGGCGACCGCGTGGCGATAGCAGGCGAGCGTGAACTCGGTGCCGGCGAGCGCGCAGACCAGCATCAGCAGGCTCGATTGCGGCAGGTGGAAATTGGTGACCAGGCCATCGATGACGCGGAAGGCGTAGCCGGGCCGGATGAAGAGCTGGGTGTCGCCCTCGAAAGGTGCCAGTTCGCCGCTGGCGGCGGCCGATTCGAGCGTGCGCGTCGCGGTGGTGCCGACCGCGATCACGCGCCCGCCGGCAGCCTTCGTCGCGCGGATCCGCTCGACCAGCGCCGGCGACACCCGACACCACTCGCGATGCAGCACGACCTTGTCCAGCTCATCCTCGCGCAGGCTCGGGACGGTGCCGGCGCCGACGTGCAAGGTCACGTAATCGGTGCCGATGCCGCGCGCCGCCAGCGCAGCGAGCAGGGCTTCGTCGAAATGCAGTCCCGCAGTCGGTGCTGCCGCCGAACCGGCCTCGCGGGCATAGACGGTCTGATAGCGCTCCTGATCGGCAGCCTCGTCGGGACGGGCAATGTACGGTGGCAGCGGCACGTGGCCGTGGCGCGCGAGCAGCGTCTGGATGTCGCTGCCGTCGACGCTGCGCAGATCGAACAGCGCGCCGTCGCGACCGAGGACCTGGAAGGCGCAGCCGTGATCGATCTCGATGACCGCACCCGGCTTGGGTTTCTTGCTGACCTTGATGTGGAACAGGCCACGATCGGGCGCGAGCAGGCGCTCCAGCAACAGCTCGACCTCGCCACCGGTGCGCTTGCGCCCGTGCAGCCGCGCCGGCCAGACGCGAGTGTCGTTGAACACCAGCAGGTCGCCCGCGCGCAGCCAGGCCGGCAGCTGGCGGATCGTGCTGTCGGTGCGCTCCCCGGATGCGGGATCCATCACCAGCAAGCGACTGGCCGAGCGCTCGGCCAAGGGCGCCTGGGCGATCAACTCGGGCGGCAGGGTGTAGTCGAAATCCTGTTTGCGCATGGGCTCGGGGTGGTGGGGAGTGGGATCGAATCCGGGCTGCCAGGAGCCGCGTGGACCTGCTCGCTGGACCAGGCCGGAAAAGCAATGGTCCGCAAAGGACGCGAAGAAGAGCCTAAAGCAGGACGGATCAGTCGATCACGGACCACCTGTGTCAAACCCACGCTGCGGATGAAGCTTCATTCCTGCGACCTTTGCGTCCTTTGCGTCCTTTGCGGACAAAAAGCTCTCCCCAGACGCAGGCGCGGCCATGTCTGAACACACGAAGCTCCGGGGGTTACCGCGGAAAGCCCGCCGTGATAGCATCCGCGACCTAGAATTTTCAAGCACTTAGCGGTCACGCGCCCCAAGACGGTGCGTGCAGGGAGGCCTTATGAACCCGATGCAGAAGCTCGAGGCGATGCGTGATGCCGCCGGTCCCCGCCGTACCACCGGCCTGCCCGATGCCACCATCGAACGCTTCCTGAAGCAGGATTCGAAGCTGGCGCAGGCCATCGACGAGGGCCATGCGGCCTTCCTCGCGGCGCGCGCGGAGTTTCCGGAACTGATCGCCGCGGCGGAGAACGAGCAGCTCGCCGCCGTGCAGGCCGGCTTCGTCAACTTCTACGCCGACGATGCGGTGAATCCCTACGTCGCCGTCGCCGCGCGCGGTCCCTGGGTGGTCACGCTGAAGGGTGCGGTGGTCCACGACAATGGCGGCTACGGCATGCTCGGCATGGGGCATGGCCCGCAGCCGGTGCTCGACGCCATGGCCCAGCCGCAGGTGATGGCCAACATCATGACCGCCTCGCTGAGCCAGCTGCGCCTCGATCGTGCGCTGCGCCGCGAGATCGGCCAGGCCCGTGGCGCCTGCCCGTACACGCACTTCCTGTGCCTCAACTCCGGTTCCGAGTCGGTGACGCTGGCCGGCCGCCTCGCCGATGTCCACACCAAGCAGATGACCGCTGCCGGTGCCCCGCATGCCGGTCGCAAGGTCCGTCGCATCGCCGTGCGCGGCGCCTTCCACGGTCGCACCGAGCTGCCGGCGCTGTACTCGGATTCCTCGCGCAAGGCCTACGAGCAACACCTCGCCAGCTTCGCGCACCACCAGCACACGCTGATCGTCGAGCCCTACGACGTCGCCCACCTGCGCGCCACCTTCGAGCAGGCCGAGCGCGACGGTTTCCACATCGAGGCGATGTTCCTCGAGCCGGTGATGGGCGAAGGCAATCCCGGTCGTGCGCTGACGCCGGAGTTCTACGCCGCCGCGCGCGAGCTGACCCTGCAGCACCACACCCTGCTGCTGGTCGACTCGATCCAGGCCGGCCTGCGCGCGCACGGCGTGCTGTCGATCGTCGACTATCCGGGCTTCGAAGGGATGCCGGCGCCGGACATGGAGACCTACTCCAAGGCGCTCAACGCCGGCCAGTACCCGCTGTCCGTGCTGGCCGTCGGCGAGCGCGCCGCGGGCCTGTACCGCAAGGGCATCTACGGCAACACGATGACCACCAACCCGCGTGCAATGGACGTGGCCTGCACGGTGCTCGAGCACCTGAGTCCGGAGATCCGCCAGAACATCCGCGAGCGCGGCGTGGAATTCCTGCGCAAGTTCGAGGCCCTGGCGCGCGAGTTGCCCGGCTTCATCACCAAGGTGCAAGGCACGGGACTGCTTTTCTCGTGCGAACTGGCACCCGAGTTCAAGTGCTATGGCGCCGGCAGCACCGAGGAATTCCTGCGCGAACAGGGCATCGGCGTGATCCACGGTGGCACCAACAGCCTGCGCTTCACGCCGTATTTCGGCATCCGCAGTGAGGAGGTCGACCTCGTCATCGAGGCGGTCCGGCACGCGCTGGTGCAAGGCCCGCGCCAGAGCCGGCCTGCGGTCGCGGCCTGATGGCCCCGGGGGCGACGGGATGAACCTCCGCCGTCGCCTCGCCGCCTTCGGCTTCGAATCGAACGACGACTACGAGTTCGCGCTCAAGATCCTGTTCGAATCGAAGCCGGCAGGCCTGCGCTGCCTCAACGTCACCGGTGAATCGGGACGGCGCAAGACCGCCTTCGCGCACGCCCTCGGCGGCGCGCTCGAGTATCCGCATGTGCTCTACCACGACTTTTCACGCGAGGAGTCGCCGCTGCAGACCGTCGTCGTCGATCCGGAGAGCGGCCAGACCGGCACGATCGAGGCCGCGATGAGCGCCTTCGAACGCGCCGTCACCGAGGCTTGCGCCTATTCCGAAGGCGCGCGCGTGCTGCTGATCCTCGACCAGATCCAGTCCAGCCAGTTCCAGGACCAGGTGCGCCTTTACCACTTCGCGCACAGCCGCGAGTGGACCTCCCCCCTCGGCACCGTCACGGCCAATCCGGCGACGCTGCTGCTCGTGCTGATCTCCGAATCGCCGCTCTATCACTCGCTGCAGAAGATCAGCTTCCGTGTCCACACCGACGCCGCAGCCCTCGCCGGAGACATCGATCCGCGCGATTACGGCCTCGGCCCCGAGGCCAGCGCCCTCTTCGGCGCGCTCGGCGAACTCTTCCGCGAGATCGGCCAGGGCCCGACGCCGACCGAGATGCAGCATCTGCTCGGAGACCTGCTGCAACGCGTCCGCACCGTCGAGCACCTGCGCACCAGCCTCTACGGCTGGATGGAGAACCTCGAACGCGCGCGGCTGTACCTGCCGACCAGCAAGGCCGCGCTCGAGCGCGTGCTGGCGGAGATCGATCGCTTCGTGGGAGTGGAGGAGATCGAACTGTAGGAGCGCCCTTGGGCGCGATCGGACCCGCCGCGCGCACGATCGCGCCCAAGGGCG
>JANJUH010000268.1 GCA_024710675.1 Lysobacterales bacterium | reverse complement strand
CGCAGGTGATGGATGCCGTGCTGGCGGAACTGGCGCCGCTCGCGGCCGCCGGTCCGCTGGTGGTGTCGATCGCCGCCGGGGTGCCGATCGGCCGCATCCAGGCGGCGCTCGGGCCTGCTGCGAAGGTGATCCGCACGATGCCGAACACACCCGCCCTGATCGGCGCCGGCGTCACCGGCCTGTGTGCAGCCGATGGCGTGGGCAATGCGGATCGCCAGCGCGCCGAGCGGCTGATGGCTGCCGCCGGTGCGACCGCGTGGATTGCCGACGAAGCGCTGATGGATGTGGTGACGGCGGTCTCCGGGTCCGGGCCTGCGTACTTCTTCCTGCTGATCGAGTCGCTGATCGCCGCCGGCATCGAGCAGGGATTGTCACCCGAGGTCGCCCGCACACTGGCCAGCCACACCGCGCTCGGCGCGGCGCGCATGGCCATCGAGAGCGGCGAGGATGCGGCCACGCTGCGCCAGCGCGTGACCAGCCCGGGTGGCACGACCGCAGCGGCGCTGGCGAGCTTCGAGAACGACGGCTTCCGCGCTATCGTCGCTCGCGCCGTCGCCGCCGCCACACGCCGCGGCCGCGAACTGGCCGGAGGCTGAGATGGTGGGCTACACGATCTACCAGTTGCTGATCGTCTTCCTGTTCTGGATCCCGCTGACGATCCTGTTCCTGCGCATCGCGCTGCCGATTGTGCGGGCGCCCTTTTCCGACCCGCTGGTCGGCTGGGTGTACAAGAGCACCAACCCGCTGCTGCGACCGCTCGAGCGCTTCGTGCCGCGCTGGCGCAACCTCTCGCTGGCGGCCGTGCTGCTGTTCTGGCTGGTCGCGGCCATCGAATTCGCCTTGCTGTCGCTGCGGGTGTCGCCGGCCGCCTGGGCGGTAGGTGGGTTGGCCGGAGCCATCGGTTTCGCACTCGGCTGGCTGATCGCGCTCACCCTGCTGCACGTGCTGTTCAGCCTGTTCCAGCCCCGCGAGGGCACTTCGCTGGTGCACATGACGGCTCGGATTGTCGTGCCGATGGTGTCGCCGCTGCGCCGCCGCTTGCCCTTGCTGGGGCCCTTCGACCTCTCGCCGGCGGTGCTGATGCTCGGCTTGATGCTCCTGCGGCTGGTGCTGGTTGGAGCGCTGTACGCAGTGGCAGCGAAGCTCTGAGTAGGACTGGCGACGTCCGGTTTGCATGGTGTTCGTGGGTCCGGATTCATCCGGACGCTTTTTCGCTGGTCCGAGGCATTGGGCAGAAGCGTCGGGATGAATCCCGACCCACAGCCGCCGGGCTGTCGGCCGCCGTGCGAGTTCCCCGCTCGCTCCACGGCCCCCATGCCACCGGATTCCCATTACACTTTCACACTTTCCCCACGGAGTTTTCCATGTCCATGCCCCTGCCGCGCGCGCTCAGCCTCGCGCTCGTTTCGCTCGTGCTCTCGGCCTGCGGCCAGAAGGCCACGCCGACTGATCCCCTGGCCTATGTGCCGGCGGATACGCCTTACGTTCTGGTCAACCCCAAGGGCACGCCCAAGGCAGTGACCGCGGCGTGGATGGGCATCTACGGCAGCAGCGTGTCAGACCTCTACGCCGAGCTGCCGAACGATCCTTCGATGCAGCAGATTCCGGGGGAGTTGGGCATCTGGATGCGCGCCAGCCTGCCCGAGATCGCGAACTTTGTGAACGTCGAGGGATTTGCCCGCCTCGGTTTGAAGGCCGATGCGCGCTACGTGATCTACGGCCACGGCATCCTGCCGGTGTACCGATTCGAGCTGGAGGACGCTGCCAAGCTGGGCGAGATGGTCAAGCGCATCGAGGGTCGCGCCGGCAAGACGATCGCCACGCGCAAGATCGACGAGCACACCTTGTGGAGCGTGGGCGACGACAAGGCCACCGTGTTGTTCGGGGCGATCGGCCCCTACTTCGTGGCCACGCTGCTGCCGACCTCCGCTGACGACACACGCGTGCGCGCACAGCTCGGCCTGACGCTGCCCGAGCGCGCGCTGGCCGACACCGATACCCTCGCCCAGCTTGATCGGAGCCATGGCTTCGACGGCCACCTTTCTGGCTATATCGACGTCGCCGGACTGGCGCGGCGCTTCACCGGCCGCGACGCCGCCGATCGTGCGGTAATCGAGGCTTTCGGTGGCGAAATGCCTGAAATCAGCGCTGCCTGCAGCGCGGACATGGACCGCATCACTGCGCAGTTCCCGCGCGTGGCGATGGGCACGCGCGCCTTCGATGCCAAGTCGATGGATTTCAGCATGGTCGTCGAGCTGGAACCGGCGACGGCCAAGGCCTGGCAGGCGCTGGCGGCGCCGATCCCGGGCGAGGCCATGGCGGCGCGTTCCATGTTCGATGCGGCCCTGTCGGCCAATGTGCCCAAGACCGTTTCCCTGCTCGGCGCGATGGCCGATGCGGTGATCGCCAAGCCCTTCCAGTGCGAGGACCTCGCCGAACTCAACAGCAGCATGAGCGAGCTGAAGACCTCGCTGGCACAGCCGACGCTGGCGATGGCGGGTAGCGTGACCGCCGCGCGCGTGGGACTGATGGACCTGGCGCTCGACAAGGACACGATGACGCCGAGCCGGATCGCCGCCTACGTGGCTGTGGCCAGTCCGACGCCGATGATGCTCTGGGGCCTTGCTCAACAATCGGTCCCTCAGTTGGCCCAGATCACCCTGACCCAGGACAACCAGGTGGTGACGTTGCCAGACGGCACCTTCCCTACGCCGATGCCGATGTCCGTCAAGCTCGTCGCCACCAATGGCAGCCTTGGCGTCAGTGCCGGTGAGGTAGGGGATGCCGATCTCCAGGCCGCGGCCACGCTTCCCGCCGAGGCCGACGGCACCGTGCTGTCCTATGGCGCCTCCGGCCGCTTCTTCTCGCTGCTCGCCGAGGTCTTGCCCGATCCCGCCTCGCTGGCGGCAGAAGTCTCGGGCGACGAAGATTTCGAGGTGGTTCTCGAGGAAGACACCGAGTACGCCACCGACGGCGAGGATGAAGGGTACGCCGGCGAAGAAGAGGACGAGGGCGTGTACGAGTACATCAACGAAGAGTCGCTCGCGGCAGAGGGCGGGGATGAGACCTCCGGCGGCGAGGAAGGCAGCGCCGAAGCAGCCGCGGCACAAGCTTTTGCCGCCAAGCAGATGGAGAGCACTCGGGCGATGATGCGGGCCTTGGGCGAACGCCTCGAGCGCATCGACGTGGCATTCCGGGTCACCGACAAGGGCATCGAGATCCGCCAGAAGGGCCAGTTGAAGTAAGTTGAGCGAGGCGCCTGCCGCAGGCCGCGGCAGGCGCGTTTCAGGGTTGCGAACGGGCAGGATCGCTCACAAGGGAACGCGCGTGGTGCCTGAGGCACTCCGAACTGGACCAGGAGACCTTGCTCCAGCGCGCCCTCAGTCGCGGAAAGTGCCGATTGACGCCAAGGCTGCGCCTCCTCACCGAAGCCGGCGATGACGTTGCCAAGCTACCCACAGACACGAAATCGGCGCCCGCAGGCGCCGATCCCGTCTCATGGGTTGAGGACCCGGATCACCAGATCCGAACGCGCTGCTCCGGCGGCAGGTACAGCGCATCACCTTCCTTGACCCCGAAGGCGGTGTACCACTCGTCGAGATTGCGCACCGGGCCGTTGATCCGGTAACGCGGCGGCGAGTGCGGGCCGACCTTGACCTGGTTGATCATCGCCTCGTCGCGGTACTTGGACTTCCAGACCTGCGCCCAGGCCAGGAAGAAGCGCTGGTCGCCGGTCAGGCCGTCGATCACCGGGGCTTCCTTGCCGTCGAGCGACAGGCGATACGCGGTGTAGGCCATCGACAGGCCACCCAGGTCGCCGATGTTCTCGCCCATCGACAACTGGCCGTTGACGCAGTAGCCCTTGATCGGACAGAACTGGCCGTACTGCTCGCCGAGCGCGCGGGTGCGCTCCTCGAAGCGCTGGCGATCCTCGTCGGTCCACCAGTTGCGCTGCACGCCGGCCCAGTCGGACTTCGAGCCCTGGTCGTCGAAGCCATGCCCCATTTCGTGGCCGATGACGGCACCGATGGCGCCATAGTTGACGGCCGGATCGGCATTCACGTCGAAGAAGGGCGGCTGAAGGATGGCAGCCGGGAACACGATCTCGTTGTAGCTCGGGTTGTAGTAGGCATTGACCGTATGCGGCGTCATGAACCACTCGTCCTTGTCGGTCGGACGGTTCAGGCGCGCCACCTGGATGTCGTTGTAGAACTGGCGCAGCGCCAGCGAATTGGCCACCAGGTTGTCGGGCACGATGCTCACTGCCGAGTAGTCACGCCACTTGTCCGGATAGCCGATCTTGGGACGGAAGCTCTCGAGCTTCTTGAAGGCCTCGGCCTTGGTGGCCTCGCCCATCCAGTCCAGGTTTTCGATGTTCAGGCGCAGCGCGCGACGCAGGTTCTCCACCAGCTCGTCCATCGCCTGCTTGGCTTCGGGCTTGAAGTGACGCGCCACGTAGATCTGGCCCACCGCATCACCGAGCCCCCAGCCCGAGCCGACCATGCCGACGCCGCGCTTCCACAGCTCCTTTTGCGCGAGCTGGCCCTGCAGCACCTTGCCGTTGAAGTCGAAGCTGGCCTGGTCGATCTCCTCGCTCAACATCCCGGCGTTGTTGTCGATCGCATGGTAGGTCAGGTAATCGCGCCAGGTCTCGAGCGGCGTCTCGGCGACGATCGCTGCGATCGGCTCGATGGCGCTCGGCGTCGTCACATTGATCTCGGCCGGCGCCTCGGCGATCCCGGAGGCTTTCAAGTGCGCCGCCCAGTCATAACCCGGATAGGTCTTCTCGAAGTCGGCGAAGCTCATCAGGTTGTAAGTCTTGTCGCGATCGCGCAACTGGACCCGGTCCCAGTGCTTTTCGGCAATCCTGGTCTCGAGCGCCAGGATGGCCTCGGCGCGCTTGCCCGCATCTTCGACGCCGGCGTAGCCGAGCATGCGCTCGATGTGCTTCACGTACGCCGCGCGGATCTGCTGGAAGCGCTCGGCTTCGTTGAAATAGAAGTCCTTGTCCGGCAGGCCCAGACCGCTGACACCGACGTTCAGCAGGTAGCGATCGGGATTCTTGCGATCGGGCGCGATGCCGCCACCGAAGGGAGAGATCGTGCCATCCATGCTGGAGCGTCCGAAGGCCTCGACCAGATCAGCCTTCGCGTCGATCGCAGCGATGCGCTCGAGTAGAGGCTTCAGCGGCTCGATGCCCGCCTTGTTGCGCGCTTCGAGGTCCATGTAGCTCTTGTAGAGGTCACGCACCTTCTGCTCATTGCTGCCCGCCGCAGCCTCCTTGCCGGAGAGCTCCTCGATGATCGCGCGGACCTGGATTTCAGCCTGGTCCGAGAGCGTGTTGAAGGAGCCGTAGCGGGTCTCGTAGTCCTTCAGCTGGTAGCCGTCGAACCAGGCGCCGTTGGCGTAGCGATCGAAGTCATCGCCGGGCTTGACCGAGGTGTCGCCGTTGGAGAGCTCGACGCCGAAGGAGCCCAGGGTTGCCTTGGGTGCATTGGCGTGAACGGCGGGCATGGCAAGGGCCACGGCCAGGCAGGAGATGAGCAGGGATTTCTTCATGGCAGGCGTCCGGACGAAGGTGCGCGCAGCCTAGCGCCTGAACCGTCGAGCGCATGTGCCGGAAGTTGCGGCAGGGAGCATGTTTACACGAGGGCACGAGGGCACGAGGGCCCGAGAGAGCATCTGCGATCGACGCGAGGGCGTGGGTGTCTCCTGGCGCCCAAGATGGTTGCCGCGGTCAGCGCCATTTCCTCGCGGTCACCAGGCAACCACCACGGCACCATGGGCCAGGGGCAGCGCGGGGATGAGCTCTTGCGTGCCCTCGTGCCCTCGTCCCACGCTACGCCTCGTACTGCACCTCGACGATCTCGTAGCTCTTGCGGCCGCCGGGGGTCTCGATATGCACGGTGTCGCCCTCGCTCTTGCCGATCAGCGCGCGGGCCACGGGAGAGCTGACGCTGATCTTGCGTTCCTTGATGTCGGCCTCAAGGTCGCCCACGATCTGGTAGGTCATCGTGTCCTCGGAGTGAATGTCCTGCAACTCGACGATCGCGCCGAAGACGATGCGCGAGCCCGGGTTGAGCTTGCTGGTGTCGATGATCTCGGCATTGGCGAGCGTGTTCTCCAACTCGCTGATGCGACCCTCGATGAAGCCCTGCTGCTCGCGCGCGGCGTGGTATTCGGCGTTCTCGCGCAGGTCGCCGTGCGCGCGGGCCTCGGCGATCGCGGCGATCACCTGAGGACGCGCGACGCTCTTCAGTTGCTCCAGCTCCGCGCGCAGCTTGCGCGCGCCCTGGATGGTCAATGGTGCTCTTTTCATCCCCTACCCTTCCCTGGCCTCATGCGCCCGCAAGCTCGCGGTGCAACTCCTTGAGCGAGTAAACCGCATCCACCGCCTCGAAATCGAGAGCATGGACGATAGCGCGTGCACCGGCGATGGTCGTCGAGTAGGTCAGTTTGTGCTGCAATGCTTCGCGGCGGATCGAGAAGGAGTCCGCAATCGCCTGGCGGCCCTCGGTGGTGTTGACGATGAAGGTCACTTCGTCGCTCTTGATCAAATCGACGATATGGGGGCGGCCTTCCAGCACCTTGTTGATGCGCTGGCAGGGCACGCCGGCCGCAAGCAGGGCATCGCAGGTCCCGCCGGTCGCCACCAGACCGAATCCCCGCGCCACCAGCTCACGGGCGATCGGCACCAGGCGCGGTTTGTCGGCATCGCGCACCGACAGGAAGGCCTTGCCGCGCGCCGGCGCCTGGACTTGCGCCGCGAGCTGCGCGCGCGCGAAGGCGGCGCCGAAAGAGCGCCCTACGCCCATGATCTCGCCGGTCGAGCGCATCTCGGGACCGAGGATCGGGTCCACACCGGGGAACTTCAGGAAGGGGAAGATCGGCTCCTTCACCGAATAGTAGGCCGGGATCACCTCGCGCGTGCTGCCCTGCTCGGCCAGCGTACGTCCGACCATGCAGCGGGCCGCGATCTTGGCCAGCGCAACACCCGTGGCCTTGGCAACGAAGGGCACTGTGCGTGAAGCGCGCGGATTCACCTCCAGCACGTAGACATCGTCGCCCTGGATCGCGAACTGGGTGTTCATCAGGCCAACCACATTGAGCGCCTTCGCCATCACCGTGACCTGGCGGCGCAGCTCGTCCTGCATCGCGGACGACAACGAGTACGGTGGCAGCGAGCAGGAAGAATCACCCGAGTGCACCCCGGCCTCCTCGATGTGCTCCATGATCCCGCCGATCAGCACCTCGCCGCCGTCCGAGATGCAGTCCACGTCGACTTCGGTGGCGTGGTCCAGAAAGCGATCGAGCAGCACCGGCGAGTCGTTGGAGACGCGCACGGCATCGGTCATGTAGCGCTTGAGGTCCGACTCGGCGTAGACCACTTCCATGGCCCGGCCACCGAGCACGTAGGACGGTCGCACCACCAGCGGATAGCCGATCTCGCGCGCCAGCACCACCGCTTCCTCGGGTGTGCGCGCGGTGCGGTTCGGCGGCTGCAGCAAGCCGAGCTCCTGGATGAGCTGCTGGAAGCGCTCGCGGTCCTCCGCCAGGTCGATCGAATCCGGGCTCGTGCCAATGATGGGCGCACCCTCGCGTTCCAGCGCGCGCGCCAGCTTCAGCGGGGTCTGGCCGCCGTACTGCACGACGACACCCTTGGGCTTTTCCT